>JAGBZZ010000203.1 GCA_017652965.1 Clostridia bacterium
GGAGCTGGGAGCGCTCGGTCTGACAGCCCACCACAATGCCCGTGGGAATGTGCAGGATACGGATCGCCGAGTCGGTCTTGTTGATGTGCTGACCGCCCGCACCCGAGGAACGGTGCGCCGTGATTTCAAGATCCTCGTCGCGCAGCTCTATGGTATCGTCGTCATCGTTGAATTCGGGCATGACCTCAACCGAGGCAAAGGAGGTCTGGCGGCGCCCGGAGGCATCGAAGGGGGAAACACGTACAAGACGGTGCACGCCGTTCTCGCTCTTCAGATATCCGTAAGCGTTTTCGCCCTCAATGGTAATGGTCGCGCTCTTTAAGCCCGCTTCGTCGCCGTCCAGCCAGTCGATCAGCTTTACGGTGAAGCCGTGGCGCTCACCCCAACGGGTATACATACGGTAAAGCATCTGCGCCCAATCCTGCGCCTCGGTGCCGCCGGCACCGGGATGGAAGGAGACGATGGCGTTGTTGCGGTCGTATTCTCCGGTAAGAAGTGTCTCAAGACGCTGGCGCTCGGTTTCCTCCAGGATAAAGGCAAGCTCACGCTCTACCTCTTCAAGTGAGCCCTCGTCGTTTTCTTCAATTGCCATCTCACACAGGACCAGAGTGTCCTCCAGGGTAGTGAGAAGCTTTTCGTAAGCGGCACATTTGTCCTTCATCTGCTTGATGGCTTGAAGGATCTTGGAGCTTTCATCGGCATTGCTCCAAAAATTATCGGCCATCGTGCGTGCTTCCATCTCGGCGATCTTTTCGGTCAGGTCATCATATCGGATCGCGTTCTTAAGATCATGCACGGTATCCTCGATCTCAAGCAGGCGCCGTTTGGCTTCTTCCAGGGCTACTATCAAGGGTTTATCCTCCATTTTGGCATCGGCCCGCACAGGGCGGGAGTTTGTATGTATATAGTATAGCACAAACCCCCGCTTTTGTAAAGTACGGTGTAAAATTATTTTTTGTGTTGACATTTGGCGAAATCGTGGTACAATAATATAGTAATACTATATACGGAGGTTCAAAGAAATGAAAGTGACGAAAGAGACCATCATTGGGGACATCCTGGATGCCGATCAGGGGACTAAGCCCTTCTTTATGGAAGTGGGCATGCACTGCTTTGAGTGCCCGGTTTCCCGTATGGAAACGGTGGCCGAGGCTTGCGCCGTTCATGGGGCGGACGTGGATGCGCTCATCAAAAAGCTGAACGATTTCTTCGGTGAATAACACCTTTCTTCTGGATGCAAGGCTTCGCCTTGCGGCAGACCTTGTGCGCCCGGGCGCACACTTTGCCGATATCGGTACAGACCATGCCGCACTGCCGCTGGCCCTTTTGGCCGAGGGGCGGATCCTGGATGCTGTGGCCGCTGACGTGGCAGAGGGGCCCCTTGGGCGCGCCCGTGAAAACGTGCGCGGGACGGGATATGAGGATCGCATTTCTCTTATCCTTGCCAACGGGCTTTGCGGGATGGAGGATCTTGGGCTGACCGATATCGCCGTTTGCGGCATGGGGGGCGAGCTGATCGCCACCATCCTGCGTGAGGCCCCTTTTGTGCAGACCCCGTCGGTGCGGCTTGTTTTGCAGCCGATGACGCGGGCGGACGTTTTGCGCCGATACTTGGCTGCCGCAGGCTTTGCGGTGCTGGCAGAGAGGTATGCGGTATCCGCAGGGCGGGCGTATCTTTGCCTTCTGGCGTCCTTTGACGGCAGGGTGAGAGAGGTGGACGAGATCGCCGCCGTGCTTGGCACCCGTGCCTTGCGGGATGCGCGCGACAGGGAAGCCTTTTTGCAATATCTGAAAACCAGAAAGCATGAGGTGGAAGCGCGCCTTCGCGGTAAGCGTGAGGGCGGCGTGGATACCCGGGACGATGAAACTCTTCTTGAGGCCATTCTGGCGGAAATGGAGAACTATGACGCTTAAAGCATTGTACGAGCGGTTATCGGCCATGTATCCGGTTGCCCTACGGGCAGAGTGGGATAACGACGGCCTTATGTGCTCCCCCGATACAAACGGGGAGGTCACACGCGTCCTTTGTACCCTGGACGTGACCGATGCGGCCATAGACCGCGCGATCGCCATCCGTGCCAATGTGATCGTTTCGCACCATCCTCTTATCTTCCATCCGCTTTCCGCGGTTTCGCCGGAGGATGCGGTGGGGCGCAAGGTCTGCCGTCTGCTTTCGGCGGGGATCTCGGTGCTTTCCTTCCACACAAGGGCGGATGCGGCCGAGGGCGGTGTCAACGATCTTTTGGCCGAGGCGCTTTCGCTTTCTTCCTGCGTTCGCTTTGCCGATGGGCTTGGGCGTATCGGCAGATTGCCCGCACCGATGACGGCGGCGAAGTTTGCTGCGTATGTCAAGCGCCGTCTTGGGGCGCCTATTGTCCTCTACGGAGATGCCGCACGGCCGGTGTCCTTGGTGGCGGTGCTGGGCGGTAGCGGAAAGGGTGAGATCGGCGATGCGATCGCGGCGGGTGCCGACAGCTATCTTTCCGGCCGTCTTTCCTACGAGACGGTGAATGAGGCCGCGAGCCTTGGCATTAACCTTTTTGAGGCCGGGCATTTTTATACCGAAGCCGTTTTTCCGAAGCGGCTTGCAGCCGTGATAGCCGAGTGGGGGATCCCGTGTGAATACTTCCATTCCTGCGAGGTTTGCACAGTTTTATAAATACATACGGCGGTTTGCCGGGAAAAGAGTAAATATGAAAATCTATGACGAGCTGGTTGCCAGGGGCCTTATCGCCCAGGTGACCGATGAGAAAGAGATCCGTGAAATGATCGACGAAGGCCGTGCGGTCTTCTATATCGGCTTTGACCCGACTGCGGACAGCCTGCACGTTGGGCATTTTATGGCGCTTTGCCTTATGAAGCGCCTGCAGATGGCGGGCAACCGCCCCATCGTGCTGATCGGCGGCGGTACCGCTTATATCGGCGACCCCTCCGGGCGTACCGATATGAGATCGATGATGACCCCCGAGACCATTCAGCATAACTGCGATTGCTTTAAAAAGCAGATGAGCCGCTTTATCGATTTCGGCGAAGGGAAGGCCATGATGGTCAATAATGCCGACTGGCTTCTCGGCTTGAATTACATCGAGCTTCTCCGTGATGTGGGTGCTTGCTTCTCGGTCAACCGTATGCTGACGGCAGAGTGCTACCGTCAAAGAATGGAGAAGGGGCTCTCCTTCCTGGAATTCAACTACATGATCATGCAGAGCTATGACTTCTATCATCTGTATCAGGCGTACGGCTGTAATATGCAGTTCGGCGGTGACGATCAGTGGTCGAATATGCTTGGCGGTAC
>JAGBZZ010000020.1 GCA_017652965.1 Clostridia bacterium
CCCTCCTATGGTCGGGTTCGACTCGTAAAACACCGCACCGTGGTGTTTTAATCGCTCAGAATGACACAAATGGTGAGCTTTGGGGGAAAAAGCGGCGAGATTCCGCGCGGTGCGCGCCCTCCTATGGTCGGGTTCGACTCGCAAAACACCGCACTGTGGTGTTTTGTTCGCGGAGTCATGACACAAAAGGGGAGCTTTTGGGGGATAAAAGCGACAGAATGCGGGGTTTTGGGACTATGGCGAGGGGGCTAATAGTAAGTGAACCTACCCGCCCACGGCGGGTAGGTTGCACTTGCTTATCCAAAAAGGGTTTTAGAGGTTAGAGGGAGGGATTACGGGTTAGCGAGGGTAGTAGTAAGAGCGAAGTTCACATTAAACGAAACCGCAGTAGCATTCCATGTTGCATTGTTGGCAACCACGTTACCATCCTTCTCATAAGCGCCATCAATGTAAACGCGCATAACAACTTTGACAAAGCCGTCGGTAGAATCGGCAGCAGGAATCGTATCCTCAAAGAGTGCCACGCTGGTTGCATTGGCGCCAGCAGTGTCATCATCCAAGTGAATAGTAGTCACAAAGTTGGAAACCGTAGGATTAGCATCGCTACCAGCGGGCATTACATAGAAATCAATTGCAATGGCATCATGGTAAAAGGAATCGGCCACACTAGAATCCTTATACGTAACAGAAGCATTCAGCTGGTTCTTAAGCTGCTTATCTTCGCTATTTTTGCCAGCTTCAATGTCAGCAGTCTTAGCAGCAAGATACACAACATAATCGTAGTAGTAAAGCTTGGTAGTACCAACATTCACAGCTTCGACCAAATTCGTGGGAGTGTACTCACCCGTAGTAGCATCTACCTGGGCACGATTTGCATCTGCTACCGTTGCAAGGCCAGTGGTAGTTCCGATCGTTGTGTTGTGCGTAGCATCAATCAGTTTAGAAGCATTAGTCGTATCAAAATCAGCAACAATGCCAGCGTAGTTCGCGTCCAAAACTGATTTGTCTGTGGTGATGACCAGCGACCCCATAGCAGAAGCCTGAACCTTCATGTTCTTAACATCAACAGTGGTGTTCATGGAGAACCATGCGAACGAAGCGGTGGACAGCATCACAGCCGAGACGAGGAGCATGGCAATCGCAGGAACGAGTTTGCGAGAGAGTTTCATGTCTTTGTTCTCCTTTAAAATAAAAATGTTTTTTATTAAATGCCTTTTGGCAATTTAACCGATGGGGATCAGTGCACCACGCGCATGTTCATCTCGGCGCGCAGGACACCATCGATCAGGGCGTCGACACAGTCAGGGTCTGTGCCCTCGATCCACAGGACGATGGTAAAGCGGCGGACGTCTCCGGGGGCGAACTCATCGATACGTCCGTGGGCCATGATGCCGGCGTTGTAGAAGGGCTCGGTGCCCGGCTCGGGTCCTTCCCCACTGCTTTTCAGCTTGGCGTAGGTGGTGGGGACGCCGTCCACGTACAGCCGCAGGCGGATGGCCTCGTCAAGGCCGTTGGTGACGCCGCTCATGTTCACCTCATACTCTACCGGGAAGGCGACCTCACCGGCGTTTTGGAGGTGGAAGGTGTAGGCGATGTAGTTTTTGCCGTTTTTGATCCCGTTGCCCTCGTCAACGTCTTCGGGGATATCGACGTCCCCTGCGATGTTGGTGATCATCTCATTGATCTGGGTATTGAGGTGGGAGGTGTTGTGGGACATGTCGGGCGACTCGGAAAGGGTGAGGCCGTACTTGATCATATCCACTTTATTGACACCCACGGTAAAGCTACCGGTATTTTTGTAAAGCGCACTTGTCGCGTAGAAGACACCGGCAACCACCGCCAGCATGATGAGGAGGGAGGACAGGATCTTCATCTTCACGTGGAAGCCGCGCACCTCCTTGGCGGTACGGCGGAGGAGATCTGTGCGTTTATCGCGCTCCATCTCATTCATCGGTGGTCACCTCCCCTCCCTCGGGCTCCTCGGTGTAGCCATCAAGGCCGCAGGCCTCGGCGGTTTTACGGAGCTCCTCGGTGGTAAGGCCGGGGGCAATGACCTTCACGTTCAGGTAATGGAGGTACCCCACAAGGCTACCGGCTACCCTTTCCGCATCGTCGCGGGCAAGGCTTTCGGTGGCGTAGGTGTCTAGGAAGGCATAGTCAAAGGCGACGTTGGCCAGGCGGAAGACGGGGCAATACTCGTCACCCACCTCGCAAATGGCGACCTTAACGCCCAGGGCACGCAGCTCGGCGATCCGCTGGGTGGCATCCGCCATATCCTCATACAGGATATCGGCCGAAAGCTCAAGGCACAGGCGGGCGGGCGGCACCTCCGGGAAGAGGGCCAGCGCCTCCATGACCATTTTGGCAAGGACACCGTCGCGCAGCAGGCGGGCGTAGATCGGCAGGGTGAAGCAATCCACCTTCGGGTTCTCCTCGAGAAGCGAGGGCATCGCGCGGAGAAGCTTGTGCAGGTGCCGCTCTACCATGCGGTCACCCTGCTTGGTGCGGCGGGCGACAAAGCGGTACTGACGGTAGGTCAGTGTGCCGAGATCCAGGCTGTTGACGATAAGGAAGGTGCGGACGATGCAGGAGGGAGAGGAGAAGAACTTGACAGGCTCAAAATGAAAGACGATGGGCTGGATGCCGCTATCGATAACTTCCTTGACCTTTTCGCTAAGCTTCATACTTCCTCCTTTCTGCCCGCTGAAAACAAAAAAGACAGCCGGTGCACCTGAAATGTGGTTGCAACTGGCTGGCTTGAAATCGAAGCCCCTATAGCTTTGCGTCACACCCTTTCGGATGCTTTGCTAACACGTACGGCACTGTGGCACGGGGTGCAACAGGCAACGTACGCCCTTATTATAGTCTCACTGCGTGGATTTGTCAACCCTTTTTTGAAAATTTTTCGATTTTTTTATTTCGCGCCGCCATCCCGGGCGCGGTGCGGGGCGTGGTACGGGTGCCCCCTCGCGCATCGCACGTGCATGTGCGTATAATATTTATGGATGGGGGGCGCCCCGGCGCGAGGGGCTCACACGCCGTAGGAGTCGGCAAAGCGCTCGGCAAGGGCGGCAAGCGAGGCGGAAAGCTCCTCCGGGTGGGCAAGGGCGGTGTCGATAAGGTGCGGCGGGATGCCAAAGAGGGCCTCGGCCACGCTACCCGCGATGGCGGCCTGGGTGTCGGCATCGCCGCCAAGGCTGACGGCGTTTCTGACGGCGGTCTCAAAGTCCTCGGCCTCCAGGGCGGCTATCAGGGCCTCGGGCACGCTACCTGCGCAGGTCATAAAGCGGCCGTCCCCGTCCATGCCGTATTCGGCGTGCAGGGTCTCTATATGCATCTCGGCAAGCTCGGGGTAATAGTCACGCGTAAGGCGGTGGCGCAGGTCATCGGGAGTACAGCCGCGCCGTGCCAGGTAGATGGCCATGGCAACCGCCTCGGCCGCCAGGAGGGCGTCGGGATGGTCATGCGAGATGGCGGTGACGGCGTAGGCCAGGCGGCGCACCTCGTCCTCGCTTTCGGCGACCCAGCCGACGGGGCTTATCCGCATGGCGGCACCGTTGCCAAAGCTGCCGTAGGGGGTGGGGTCCTCGGTCATCCAGGTGTAAAAGCGCTCGCCCCAGCCGACGTCGGGATAGCGGCGACCCATGCGGCAAAGGCGGCGGATAAGGGCGCGGGTGAGGGCGGGGGACGTCCATGCGCCCTCGGTCTCGAGGAGCGCCTCGGCCACGGCAAGGGTGGCAAGGCTATCGTCTGTTACGTGGCAATCGTCTGTCAGAAGCGGGAGAGTGCAGGACTTACTGCCTGTCCACTCATAGCGGCTGCCCGCCATATCGCCGATAATGGCACCGTACATGGTATTTCCTCCTTGATGGGTGTAGGTAGTGAAGGTTACGAAAAGTGGGGGTACTGCGGC
>JAGBZZ010000204.1 GCA_017652965.1 Clostridia bacterium
CTACTTTGCGGGCATTGCGGGGCTTCTCTTTTACAACATGGGCTCGGGCATCTTGCGTGCCGTCGGTGACTCCCGCCATCCCTTCTACTATCTCCTGGTCTCGGCCATCTCCAACATTATCCTTGACCTTCTCGTCGTCTTCGTCTTTCATATGGGGGTTTCCGGAGTCGCGCTGGCCACGGTGATCGCCCAGCTGCTTTCGGCGGTCCTGACGCTTATCACCCTGTTCCGTACCGATACGTCTGTAAAGGTAACCTTACAGGATATGAAAATGGACTGGACTGCCCTCAAATATATCCTGATCATCGGTTGCCCTGCGGCGATCCAGATGGCGCTGACCTCCTTCTCCAACGTCTTTGTGCAATCCTATATCGCGGGGGTAAACGGTGACCAGACGGCCATCCTCGGCGGTTGGACCTCCTACTCCAAGATCGACCAATTTCTGTTTCTGCCCTCGCAATCGCTGGCCTTGTCGATCACGACCTTTGTCGGCCAGAACCTTGGTGCGCGCAACGTGGCGCGCGCACGGCGCGGCATCCGCCTTGGCATCCTGCTGGCCGCCGCCGTCACCGCCCCTATCATCCTGCTTGTGATGGCGTTTGCCCCCTCCTTAGCCGCGATCTTCAACCCCGACCCCGGCGTTGTGGAATGCGCCACCCTGCTTTTGCACTATCTTACCCCCTTCTATATGTTCACCTGTGTCAACCAGCTGTTGGCCTCCGGCCTGCGGGGTGCTGGCAACAGCACCGCCCCGATGGTGATCATGCTGGTGTCCTTTGTCGGCTTCCGTCAGCTTTACCTCTTCGTTATGTCCACCTACATCTCCAATGACCTTTTGCCGGTGGCCATGGGCTACCCTGCCGGCTGGGCGCTGTGCTGTCTTGTCATTTCGCTTTACTACGTCCTGCATAAATTCCACCTGCCGGAGGAAATACAAACGGAGGAGACACTATGACGGTTCTTGTTACGGGTGCCGCCTCGGGCATCGGGCGGGCATCGGCGGCCGCCCTGCTTGGCGCGGGTCATACGGTCATCGGCCTAGATCTTTTTATGCCGCAAAGCCCTGCCGACGGAAATTTCCGCGCCTTTGCCGCCGACATCACAAGCGAGGATGCCCTTGCCCACGTGCGGGATACCCTTGCCGGGGAGGGTGTCCTTTTGGATGCCATCGTCTGTGTGGCGGGGGTACACGCCATGGTCGCGCTGACAGAAAGCGACTTTTCGGCCATCCGCCGCCCGATCGACGTTAACCTCCTTGGCACGATGCTTTCCTGCCGCATTCTGCATTCCCTGCTTGCCCCGCGCGGGCGGATCGTGATCATCACCAGTGAGGTGGCCGCCATGCCGCCGCTTCCCTTCAACGGGGTGTACACCGTCTCCAAGACCGCCCTCGATGCCTACGCCCAGGCACTGCGGCAGGAGCTTTCGCTTCTCTCCCAACGGGTGATCACCGTGCGCCCCGGCGCGATCGAAACGCCGCTGTGCGAGGGCTCGCTTTCGGCCACGGTCACACTTGCCGCGCAAACAACACTTTACAAAAAGGAGGCCGCACGCTTCCTGACTGTCACCAAGCGCTTTATGGGACGGCCGAAGCCGCCCGAGGCCATCGCCGCCACCATCCTGCGCGCGGTGACGGCCAAGCACCCCCGCCTGACCTACAAAAAATACCGCAATCCCGGCCTTGTCCTTTTGTCGCTTCTACCGCTTTCCTGGCAATGCGCCATCGTCCGCCGCCTTTTGCGATAAAGGAAAAAGAGATACCCACCGCGCAAAGTGGGTATCTCTTTTCTGTTTGTCTTTAAGCAGGCGGGGGAAAGCCCCCGCCTGCCGGGGTGATCGGGTTTTGCGGGTTTTATCTCACGTCACGGGAGTTCAGCCTTTTGCAGTGAAATCGAAGCGATAAAATCACGGTTGGTCAGAAGCTCGGCAGGGCCAATGATGGTGACCAAGGTCTTGTCAAAAACAAAATGCAATAGATCTGGCCACTCCCACATAACTTCGTATAAGGCCAAAACGCTTTTGCCCGAAATCTGTATTGTCTCTTCAAAAACAGATTCATAATAACCATCGGAATAAGGAATAGTGTCACAGTCATCAAGATTGGGAATCGAAGGGTCAAAACTTCTGGCCGCATCATATGTCCTTTGCACATCCACCAACGCAAAATCCTTTTCTGACAAGCAAAGGCAGGAAATCAGCAGGGGCTCCTCGCCGCCTACATCGATGCTATATTCGACGTAAGGCGGCGAACCCTCAACCCCCACTGAAACAAGCCGAATCCCGTGATAACTACCGTCACGCGACAGGCTGGGGTGTAATATTGCCGGTTCCCCATTGATATACGGAATATACAGGGGGGTATCGTTTTCGGAAGGGGTGTTCACCTCCTTTACATAGTCGAGGTAATTCGCCCAGTTTGCCCCCCATTCC
>JAGBZZ010000205.1 GCA_017652965.1 Clostridia bacterium
GACCAGCTTAACAAAATGCTCTTGAAGGTCGAGGTAGGCATCGTAAAAGGAATTGCTTCGCGCCTTTACGTCGCGCTCAAGCGTCAGATAGCGCTCATATAACCCACGGTCTATTTCCTCTAAAAAGCCGAACACGCCGCCCACTCCCCTCTCTGAAGATTTCGAATTTAGTTCCATTATATTGCGCAATCAAACGAGATCGAAGCTTGAATTGCGGATCTCGATGTTTTTGACGTAGCCGAACATATGCCCGCTTGCGGGGCGGCACCATTTTGCCTCGCCGTGGCGCAGGTAAAGCTCGGGCTTTTCCTCGGTTATCCCGCGAAACGTGCAATTCTCAAGCCGCACGTTTTCGATCGGGTTTTCGGGCCGCCCCTTGATATACGGAAGCAGAAGCCCCTCCGCCCTTATATTGCGAAAGGTGATATTCCTGACGGTATCGCACAGAACCGCCGCATTTGGGTCGATACACAGAAAGATCGGGGATGCGTACATATCACTCATCACGATGTTTTCGAACGAAATATCCTCAATGCGCGTTGCCTCACGCCCCTGATCCGGCGCGACCGAAATATCGCCGATATACGGAAGCTGCAGACAGATGCCCTTGTTGCTGTCGCTCATCTCGATGTCCGAAAAACTGCAGTTTCTGATCACACCGTCACAGGTCCAGGCGATGCGGATGCAGCAGGTGTAGCTTCTTAACCGACAGTTCCTGACGGTGACCCTTTCGCAGATCTTATTTTCCGAAAGCGAGCGGTTGTTGGCTCTCACCACAATGGAATCATCCCCGCTTTCGATATAGCAATCCGAAATCGTAACGTCCCGGCTGGAATTGATGTGTATCCCATCGTTATTGGGGTACTCTACCTCGGCAAGAACCGTACATTTATCAAAGGTCACGAGGTCGCAATCGTGTATCCAATAGCTCCAGCCGGAGGGCTGGTTTACCATGGTGATATCCTCGACCCTTACCCTCCTGCAGCCTGCAAAAAACACGACGCGCGGCGGTGTTGGCGCATCGATACGCTCATATTGCCAGCCCGTCCATTCTCCCTCTTTTTTCACCACAAAATGCTTCCCGTTACAGTCGATCCTGCCCTTGCCCGTAATGGCGATATTCTCGGCATTTTCGGCAAAAATGAGACTGGCGTTTCGCCGCCGCGGAAGGTTTTCGGAGATGACGTGGCAAAGCCCCTGCTTTTCGGGATAATCCTCACACCGCGGCGAGCCGAGAAGCACCGCACCGCCCGCAACGTGTAGCTCTATATTGCTTTTCAGCACGATAGAGCCGGTCATATAGATCCCGTCCGACAGCACGACCCTTCCGCCACCGCTTGCAAAGCAGGCATCGATCGCCCTTTGTATGCTTTCGGCATTATTGGTGACACCGTCTGCCACGGCGCCAAAATCCCTTACGTTAACGTCCATAAACTTATCCTTTGCAAAGCAGCATGATAACGCCGAAAAGCGGCGTCTATGCGACTATTGTATCACACGGCGGCGTGTATGTCAACAGCCCAAAGCACATACACGCACACGAGGAAAAATATCCACAAAAAGCATCTGCCCGATCGGAATTTTATTGAAACCACTTGACTTTTCCGACACCAAGTAGTAAACTCAAAATATAATGTTTCAGGAAAGCGCAGGATAACCGATATGATCGATTTTAACGTTTTCAAGGGCGGCAAGCAGCACGCAGTCACCTTCAGCTATGACGACGGGAACTATGAGGGCGACAAGAGACTGATCGAGAAGCTTAATGCGCATAACGCAAAGGGGACCTTCCACCTGAACTCGTTCAATTACAGGAAAGCCACCGAGGAGCGCCTTGACGAGCTGCGAAGCATGTACGAAGGGCACGAGGTGGCCACTCACACCGTTAGCCACGCCTTTCTGGAAAGAATACCGAAGCCCTCTATTATCAACGAGGTCTTTGAGGACAGAAAAAATCTTGAAAGGATCTTCGGCTATATCGTGAGAGGCCTTTCGTATCCCTTCGGCACGTATAACGACGAGATCAAAGAGGTTATACGAAGCTGCGGCATCGCATACAGCCGAACGGTTGACTCCACCCAAAAGTTTAAAATCCCAGAGGATTTTCTTGCGTGGCATCCTACCTGCCATCACAAAAATGCACCGGAATGCGCGGAGAGATTTCTTGCAGGTCTGGATGGCCAATGGAAGCACATGCTTTTCTATATCTGGGGACACACCTCGGATTTCGACCGTGATCATAACTGGGATATGCTGGACGAGCTTTTGGACAAGATCTGCGGCCTTGACAGCGTATGGTACGCCACCAATATCGAAATATACGATTATAAGATGGCGCAAAGACAGCTTATCGTAAGCGCGGATGAATCTATCGTTTATAACCCCACACAAACAGAGGTGTGCATCCGCCACGGCGAAAGCATCGTAACCCCCTTAGAAACGATAACAGTAAAGCCCGGCGAGACCGTGAGGCTTTAAGCCCGCGAATTCCGACGTCGCAAAGAAAAAAGCACTTGCAAGCGCAAGTGCTTTTTTGCTGCAATAGGAATATCAGTTTTTGGGACTCCCGGCAAAATGCTCACGGGTGATCTTTACCACAAGCCCGGAGAGGGCGATCAGCGCGATAAGGTTCGGCAGGGCCATCAGGGCATTAAAGCAATCGGCGATCAGCCATACCGTATTGATCTCCGCAACGGCGCCCACGAAAACAAAGAGAACGTAAACGACCCTGTAAGCGCCGACGGCAACCTTGGAATGGTTCTTAAAGAGATACCCCACGCTCACTTCCCCGTAATACGCCCAGCCAAGCATGGTGGAAAGCGCAAAGAAGACAGCGGAAAACGCGATCCCGATCCCGCCAACGTGAGGAAGCGCCTCTTCAAACGCCGCACTGCTGAGCGCCGCACCGCTGAGGGGCGGCGTGACCCCCGCACCAAAGGCCACCGTATACATGTCCGACGTCAGTATCACAACGGCAGACATTGTGCAGATGATGATAGTCGTGATAAAGACCTCAAATACCCCCCAAAGCCCCTGCTTGACGGGGCTATCCGTGTTAGAGGCAGAATGCGCAATAGGGGCACTGCCAAGACCCGCTTCGTTTGAGAAAACGCCTCTACCCACGCCATATCTCATGGCCGAGAGGATGCCGTACCCCGCTACGCCGCCAAAGGCGGACTTGAAATTAAACGCTTCCCTAAAGATAAGCGCGAAGGCGGCCGGGATCCTGCCCGCGTGAAAGATGAGTGCCAGCACAGATGCGATGATAAAAAAGACAGCCATTACGGGAACTAATTTTTCGTTCACCGTGGCAATTCGTTTGACACCGCCGATAATGACAGCCCCTACAAGCACGGTAAGGATAAGACCTGTGATCCAGGGGGCAATGCCGAAATTCGAATCCAGAACACCGGAAATCGAGTTCGATTGGGTGGCATTTCCCGTGCCGATACATGCGATCATGGCGAACACGGCAAAAAGCCCTGCCAGCCACTTGATGCCAAGCCCGTTTTTGATATAATACATAGGGCCGCCGATATATGCGCCGCTTTCGTTCTTTTCGCGGAACTTAAGCGCAAGTATGATCTCGGAATATTTGGTCACCATGCCGAAAATGGCACTTACCCACATCCAAAAGACCGCCCCGGGGCCACCCAGCACCAACGCCGTGGCAACACCGGCAATGCTCCCCGTACCGATCGTCCCGGCAAGCGCGGTAGTGACTGCCTGAAACGGGCTTACGCTTCCGCTTTCGCGGTGGTGCAGATTTTTATTGAACACAAGCCCGATCGTGTTCTTCATGACGTAACCGAAGCGCCTGAACTGCAGGAACCCGGTTTTTACCGACAGGAATATCCCTGCGGCAATCAGGAGAAACATCATTGCTATGCTCAGGATATTATCATACGCAAAGCTAAGCGCGTTATTGACAGCCTTAATCACGTTTTCCATTCAGATCCTCATAATATTGATATTTATGGCAACATCTCGACAAAACATCAAATATTATAACACGCTTTTTTTGATAAATCAAGGGCTAAACCATTCTTATCACACGCAATTTTTGTATAATGCACGAACGCGGCCATCATCGTTTTACAAGCTCCCGCTCCCGTTCGACCCCTGTTCTCTTACCAATACACCAACGAAAAAAGAGCCACAAGGGCTCTTTTTTCGTTGGTGCGGGTAACAGGGGTCGAACCTGCACGAATTGCTTCACCGGATCCTAAGTCCGGCGCGTCTGCCAA
>JAGBZZ010000206.1 GCA_017652965.1 Clostridia bacterium
CCAAGGACGAATAACCTATTTTGAAAGGAACACTGATATGGAATACCGCTTCCGCTTTCTCCCCGGCGAATGCTTCTTTGGCGGAATTACGCTGGAGGGAACGAAAAATCCTTTTGATGAGAACAGCGACGCGGAGTACGACTTCCGCCGCTCCTGCCCCAATCAGACCATGCCGCTGTTCGTCTCTACCGAGGGGCGCTATCTTTACGGCAAAAATCCCTTTAAGATCGTATTTTCTCACGGTGAGATCACGGTAGAGGGGGAAGAGGTGGAAATGGTGGAGGCAGGGAAGTGCCTGCGGGATGCCTACCGCGCCGCCATGCAGGCGCATTTCCCGTTTGACGGCCACCGCCTGCCCGAGAAATTCTTTACGACAGCCCAGTACAATACCTGGATGGAGTTCCATTACTATCCCACTCAGGAAAAGGTGCTGGCCTATGCCCGCGCGATCGTGCAGAACGGCTTTACCCCCGGTATTCTGATCATTGACGAGGGGTGGCACGGCCGCTACGGCGAGTGGGAATTCGATATGGCACGCTTCCCGGATCCCAAGGCTATGATGGACGAATTGCACGCCCTCGGCTTTACCGTAATGCTGTGGGTCGTCCCGCTGGTATGCCCGGACGGGCACGATTTTATCTGCAGTATCCTGCCGGCGCTTGGCGGCGGCCCGGATAGCCACAGACGGTATCTGCGCAACGCCGCAGGTCAGGTCGGCCTTTTCTTCTGGTGGAACGGATACTCGGCGATCCTCGATTTCCGCAAGGACTGTGACCGTGAGTTCCTTGCCTCCCGCCTTGACCGTCTGATGGCAGACTATGGGGTGGACGGCTTTAAGTTTGACGGCGGCTCGGTGCATATGTACCACGCCGATAATATGGTAAACGGTGCCCCGCGTGCCGACCATGACCCCCACGCCATGAACGCCGCATGGAATGAGTTTGGCCGCCGTTACGAGTATCACGAATACAAGGACACCTACGGCGGTGGCGGCAAGAATATGATCCAACGCCTTTGTGACCGCTCGCATAAATGGGAGGGGGGGATCGACACCCTGCTTCCTTGCTCGATCGTGCAGGGGCTTGTCGGGCATCCCTTCATCTGCCCGGATATGATCGGCGGCGGCTCCTGGGCGCATAACATCGACCCGAGCTTCCAAATGGATGAAGAGCTGTTTGTCCGTATGGCCGAGGCCGCCGCGCTGATGCCGATGATGCAGTTTTCCTGGGCACCCTGGCGCGTCCTTTCGCCGGGGGCGCTGGCTATGGTCAAGGCGGCCTCCGACCTTCACCTTCGCCTGGCGCCTGAGATCCTCTCGATGGTGCGCCGCGCAGAGACAGAGGGCGAGCCGATCCTGCGGCCGCTGGAATACAACGACCCGCACCGCGGGTATGCGCACGTGATGGATGAGTTTATGCTGGGTGAGGATATCCTGGTTGCCCCGGTCATTCTGAAGGGACAGTTTGAAAAGGATGTCATCTTCCCGGCCGGGGTATGGCAGGATGAGGATGGCAATACCTATGCGGGAAATGCCACGCATACCGTTAAGACCCCGCTTGGCAAGCTTGCCTGGTTCAGACGGGTGAAGTAAGCTTGAGGAGAATTTTGCATGAACCGCTTTTTTGAAAAGGAATTTTACCTCCGCACGTCGGATTTTGACCGTCGGATGGAGTTGTTCCCCTCGGCTGTCCTCGATCTTTTTCAGGACGTGGCGGGGGAGCATGCGCGTGCCCTCGGCATCGGGCGTGAGGAAATGGATAAGGCCTCTCTTGCCTGGGTCATCGTAAAGGCGCGCTACCGTGTCCTTCGCTCTCCGTCGCAGTTTGACAGGGTGCGTGTCAGAACCTGGCCGCTTCCGCCTCGCCGCAGTATTTTTCAGCGCGAGTATATGATCAGCGATATGCAGGGAAACCCCCTGGTGCTTGGCAGCTCCGAGTGGGTCATTATCCATACCGAGCGGCGCCGTCTTGTGCCTGCCGGGGACGTTTATCCTCTCACCGAATTTCTGGAGGAGCACAATTTCCCCGAGGGCTTTTCCCGCCTGCGGGACTTTGACGGGGAAGGGGAAGCGCGTACCGTATATCCGCAGTTTACCGACATCGATACCAACGGCCACGTGAACAATATCAAGTATGCCAATTATATTCTGAACGCCCTCACTCCGCAAGAGGGCGAGCATATTCGCGATTTTGAGATCGAATATCACCGTGAGGTGATGGCCGATGCCCCGCTTTACCTTTCGACTCTTCATGAGGAGGGGGCGGCATCCGTGAAGGGAAGCGGTGAGGACGGCGCCAGAATGTTCACCGCCCGCCTTACCTGGGCGTAAAAAAAGAAAAGGGCTGTATTTGCCGTGGCAATACAGTCCTTTTTCGTTGGTGTTATTCAGAAGGTGACCTGGCAACCGTCGTAGGAGGGAAGACAGCCATAGGCTGCGGCGGCCTCTTTTAAAAGCGGGTGCAGGGGGCGGGCGTTGTGCGAAAAGTGATTGACGTACCGCACGGTCGATTCGTTAACGGCGCCGATTTTTGTAAGACGGTCAAGCAGGCGCCCGATGCCCGGAAAGCCCATGTGCAGGCCGTCATCCGGGATCGGGATGTGGACGTTGGTGCAGTCTAAGCTGACCATATCAAAGACCCAGCCGCTTTTTTCGATAAAGGTAAAGACCTCCTCGTAAAAATAGCCGGTATCGTGGGCATACAAGAGGGTCTTGTCCCCCTCGATGACGTAGAAAAGCGCCTCGCCGCCCGGCATGTGGCGCGCAGGGAGCGCCGTGACCCGATAGCCGTCAAGCGCGAGGGCTTCAAAAGCGCGGATCGGCAAAAGCTTTATCCCCTGCGGGCAGGGTGTGAGGGACTTGCACAGAGTTTCCGAGGCGATCAGCCCGAGTGTCGGCACACGCATATCGTGGGCAAATGCCCCGCCGCGCAGACAAAGATCCTGCTGATAAAAATGATCCTGATGGCCGTGCGTGATGAGAAGATAGCGGATGGCATCCCCCTCGATGCCGTTTTTCAGCATGTGATGGTAGGTGTCGGCAGGGAGGTCGATCAAAAGATCGTCGTTGATAAGCGCCTGTGACCTTGTACGGATGCTTTTTCCGCCAAGGTTTCTGGCCTCGTTGCAGTGCGGGCAATGGCAAAAGAGAGCGGGGAAGCCCTCAGCCGCCGCCGTGCCAAGATAGGTCAGCTTCATAGGTAGCTCCTTACGTGCAAAACGGTCGATGTCGGGTGCTTACTCGGCAGAATCACGAAGGATCGTGACCCGCTCGATAATGATATCGGAAAGCGGGGCATCGTTATAATCGGTAGGAACGGCAGCAATGGCATCCACAACGTCCATCCCCTCGATCACACGGCCGAAGGCGGCATAGTTGCCGTCAAGATGGGGCGAGGTCTCGTGTACGATAAAGAACTGCGAGGAGCCGGTGTTGTAATAGAGGTAATCGGTATAGGCGCTTCCGCCCTGGCGTGCCATCGAAATGACGCCGCGCTTGTGCTTGATGCGATTCTTTACCCCGTTGTTTGAAAATTCCCCCTTGATGGTGGAGGCCGTTTCGCCGGTGGCGGAGGAGCCGCCCTGGATCATAAAGCCCTCAATGATACGGTGAAAGGGGCTGCCCTCATAAAAGCCGCTATCGGCAAGCTTTACAAAATTCTCAACCGTTTCGGGGGCGGAGGAGGGGTCAAGCTTTAAGGTAATAGTGCCGTAGTCCTTCACCACGATCTCGGCATAGACGGCATTGCTTTGGCAAGAGGTGAGCGCAAGGAGCGAGGTAAGCAGAAGGAGTACGGCAAAGGAAATGGCAAAAATGCGTTTCATCGGTTGTGACGTCCTTTCAAAAACTAATACTGCCTCCATTGTAGCGGGTGTTTTTGGTAAAGTCAATAGCTTTTCATAAAAGTGGGGCAGATTTCACGATAAAAACACAAAAAGCTCTTGCAATTTGGCGCGGCGTGTAGTATAATGAGCACAGCGATGACGGAAACCATCGTGTGCGAAGCGTCAAAGAGAGCCGGCGGGAGGTGTAAGCCGGTACGCGGGATGCACGTATCCACTTCCCGAGCGGTCGGTGAAAGCCGAGGGGGGCGCCCCATACAGCGCAAAGCGAGAGGGCGGGGCAACCCGTCAAAATGGGTGGCAACGCGGAGCTTCTTCGTCCCATGGTGGCGAGGGCTCTTTTTGTTTTTTGTAATACAACCTTTTTGGAGGAAATAGAAATGCTGGATATTCGTTTTGTCAGAGAAAATCCCGAGCTGGTAAAGGAGAACATCAGGAAAAAGTTCCAGGA
>JAGBZZ010000207.1 GCA_017652965.1 Clostridia bacterium
CCATCGCGGAAGCCCCTGCCGTCGCGGAAGCCCCTGCCGTCGCGGAAGCTCCCGCCGCCCCGGAAGCCCCCGCTGAGGAGGACGAGCCCGCGGTGATCGTGGTTCCCGAAGCTGTCGAGCCTTCGGCTACCGCCCAGCTGATCGCAAACGCCCTGCCGGAGATCAAGCCCGTCAACCTGCCCGAGGAGGTGCTGGTGGTGGAGGAGGCCCTGGATGGCGACGAGGTGCTGCTGGTAGAGGAGGATCCCTCGCTGCTTCATGATGATGTGGCGCAAAAGCCTGCGGAGGACGAGGATGATGGTGACGAGGACGAATCGCCCCGTGAATACGAGACCATCGAGTGGGTGCAGAACCCCTACGAGGCCTTTGACCATGTCCCGCTGGGTGTAGAGTATCCGACAGACCCGCCCCTGGTGATCGACTTCGGTAAGATCGACTTCCAGGACGTGGAGCTGACGCATGCACTGAAGCCCGGTATGCTGGATGCCTTCGGTGAGACCCTGGAGGCGCAGACCGTCAGCGTGATCCGCTACGTCGGCCGTATCCAGTACCGTGTGCGCCTTGCCTCTATCCCGTCGAAGAAGCGTAAGCGCCTGCGCGTGAAGGAGAAGAACCTCATCTTTACCGATGCGGGTGCCAGCGTTGGCGTGTACGTGCCGTACGATAAGGACACCTACGAGGCCATGCCGCGCCCCGAGCGCAAGCTGGTCATGCAGGCGGCCGCCACGGTGATGGAATACAACCGCGTGGCCTGCCGTATCGCCCTTCTGCGTGCTCTCACAACCGACGAGCCGTGGGTCGTCGCACGGATGAAGAAGCTGGAGGAGCGGCTTAGCCTCTTGCAGGAGGAGCTGCCCTACGGTGAGATCTGGGCTCCGTACATTTATTCTTAATATGTAAGGAAATATCCATGAAAAAGCTAAAGGCTTCTGCCGCCTTGCGTCTTTTGCCCTCGCTGATCTGGTGGATCGCCGTCATCGTTTTCGCGGTGACGGCCGTCACCTTTGTGTCGGCGCATTACCGTGGTGAGGTGCCGCGCGTGTGCGGATATTCGATCATAAACATCGTGTCCGACAGTATGGAGGATACGATCATGGAGGGAGACTATATCCTTATCAAACGGATCGATCCCGCCCTGGTGGAGGAGGAGGACATTATTTGCTTCTATTCCACCGATCCCGCGATCTACGGCTATCCCAACACGCACCGCGTGGTGGAGCCGCCCCGCTATGAGGACGGCGAATACTACTACGTGACGTGGGGGGATCATAACCCCGCGCCCGACCCCGTAGAGGCCAAGGGAAGCCGCCTTGTCGGCGTTTACGTCCGCTCGCTTCCCGGCTTTACGGCCGCGATGGGCTTTATCGGCAGTAATCGGATGGTCGTCCTGATCCTTCCGCTCCTTCTCGGGGCGGCGGTGATGATGGTGGCCGCCGCGGTAGTCACCTCCCGCTCTGAGGCGAAAAAGAAAAAAGAGGACGGCGGTAACGCCGGATCCCAAGAAAGGTAGGTGCCGCCATGACCGCCAAAAGCAAAAGCTCCAAAAGCTCGGAAAAGCTGATATCGGGCAACATCCGCCGCGCGGCGCTCATGATGTGTCTGCTCTTCCTCATTGCGTACATTGTCACCGTGGTGACCAATGCTGCGGATTTCTTTGAGGAATCGGCCGATACCAACGCCCTTCGCGCCCTGAAGGACGATCTTGCCGCCGCCAACACCGAGATGGATCAGCATTATCAAAACCTGGAGGAGATCGCCCTACACCTGGCCGCCGCCACAACAAAGGAAGAGGTGGATGCGGTTCTGAAGGAGTACATCGGCAGTGATCCCTTCGGTGACCTGCGCTATTACGTCGGTACGCATACCTACGCCCCGGACGGATCGCTTGTGACAGAGGATCAGGCCTACGTGGCCGCCCTGGCCGAGGCGCGCAATAAGGGCGCCAGCGCCGTCTATCTCGACCCGGTGGTAGAGAAGGACTGCGTGGCCTTCTATCTCCCCCTGCCGGCCGAGTCGTATGCGGACGGCATCCTTTCCATCGTCCCGGCGCGCGATATTATCAGTATGCGCAGCCTTGCCGATGAGAACCTGTGGGTGGGCGCCATCGTCACACCCGAGGGCAAGATCCTCGCCACCGAGGGGAAAAACGGCCTTGGGCTGGATCTTGTGGAATTTTTAGATAGCTTTACGGCAGATGTGACCACCGAAATGGCGATCAGCCGTTGCCTGCGCGACAAGGGGACTGCCTCCTTCGCGCTTACCGCGCTTGACGGCACCGTCTACCGTGTAGCCGTCACGCCCGTCACCTCGCTTTCCGACAATGCCAGCCTTGTCACCTTCCGTGAACAGGCGACCCTCGTGGAGGCCGAGATGACCTTTATCCGCCACATCGTGATCGTGCTGATCATCGCGGTCACCTCTCTGGTGCTCAGCATCGTTTACTCGGTGCTGTATCACCGCCAGGCCGGTAAGGCACTGGCCGACGCCCTCCTGACCGATGCGGTCCTGGAATGCCCGAATGCCGAGCATTTCCGTCGCCGTGCCTCGGGTGTTGTATATTCCGAGCGGCGCGACTACGCCGTCATCGTAATGGGGCTTCGCCACTACCGCCCCTTGGCAGACACCCTGGGCGAGGCCAAGACCCACGAGGTCTTAAAGGGGATCGCCAAGGTTCTGGACACCTTCTGCTCGGGCAACGAGACCTATGGCTACGCGGGTGACGGTAGGTTCCTGCTTCTCGATACCTACACCTCCGAAAAGAGCATGAGCGAAAAGCTCCGCCTTCTCGGTGCGATCATCAACAAGGCTCCCATCCTCAAGCAGGAGGATATCAAGCTTCGCTTCCAGGTGGGTGTGTATCTGACCAACCTCAGCACCAAGCGTACGATCGGCGAAATGATCGACTGTGCCACGGTCGCCTCCGAGACGGTCAACACCTCGATGAAGAAGTCCTACGTCATTTACAGTGAAGAGGTCAACCGCTCTGTCGCAAGGAACGAGCAGATGGAGGCGCAGATGGAAAGCGCCCTTCTGAACGGCGAATTCAAGCTCTTCCTCCAGCCGAAATACAGTGTCAAGCTGGATAAGATCCACAGTGCCGAGGCGCTGGTACGTTGGTTCGACCCCGAAAAGGGCGAGTACATGTTCCCGACCTCCTTTATCTCCCTCTTTGAGGCCAACGGCTTTATCGTCAAGCTTGACCAGTTTATCTACATCGAGGTCTTGAAGTACCTCAGCCAGGCCGCCGAGCGCGGCGAGCAGATCGTGCCGATCTCGGTCAACGTTTCGCGTGTTACCGCCATGAGCGAGGACTTCCTTGAGTTCTATATCGGTAACAAGAAAAAGTACGCCATCGGCGATAACTTCCTGACACTGGAGCTGACCGAAAGCTTTGCGATGGAAAACTTCGACAAGATGGGTGAGATCGTGGATCGCCTGCACAGAAGCGGCATCCGTTGCTCGATCGACGACTTCGGCTCGGGCTATTCCTCCTTCAGTATTCTGAAAAACGTCCGCTTTGATGAGCTGAAGCTGGATAGCGTCTTCCTCACTGACGGTCTTGACCGCGAGCGTGATGACCGCATCCTGGAAACCGTCATTCAGCTGGCTAAGGCCGTGCATATGGACGTTGTACAGGAGGGCGTGGAGACCGAGGACATGTTCCGGCGTGTGTCCGGAATGGGATGCGACCTTATCCAGGGCTATTACTACGCCAAGGCCATCCCGGTCGAAGAGTACCGTGTCTTTATAAAGACCAACACCTCGATCGTTTACAAGGCGAAAGTAAAATAAAAAAAGCTGCATAGCATCCGGAGCCTCCCGGTCTGCTATGCAGCTTTTTGTGTGTAGGTCACTCGTCCTCCGAGTCGTTAAAATACTCTCTGTCGAAAAATTCCGAAAGTGTGATGCCCGCCCCTTCGCAAAAGCGCTTGACAGTAATGACCTTAGAGCATTGGGTTTTCCCCTTCAGAAGGTCGTATATCGCAGAGGGCGACATTCCGCCGCTAAGAGCAATATCGCAGACGTTACTGCCTCTTTCCTTGCAGATCTCTTCGATCCGCTTGATGATCGCATCGTTCAGTTTCATATCGGCCTACCTATAAGTATTGTGGAATTCCACATTATTATAGGCAAATATGGAAAAATCATCTCGTGGAACTCCACGATATTGACATTTTTTCGGATTGCGTGTATAATACACGCAAAAGCATCGTGGTATTCCACGAAAAAGAGGCGGATCTTGTCATTGCGTACGTGAGATATACCCACGGGGGTGCATATCGGGCACTGAGAGAGGCTGTGCGTCAAAAAAAGGAGATCGTCAACCTGTATGCGCTGCCCACGTGAGGCGGGCAGGGGAGAGACGTCCCTATATAACAAAGGAGAGAACCCTTCGGTGTGCCGAAAGGTCCTCTCTTTTTGCGTTGGAAACTGCCCGTGTGGGGGCATATCGTCATAGAGATCCTCTCAAAAATCAGATCTCCATGGTGCTTTTGGTGTAGGGGGTTCCCGCCTCGCTGATATTGCGGTGGAAGCCCTCGTAAAGCAGAATGCCGTCCTCGTTGTGGACGCATTTGCCGGTGCAGCGGACGGTAAACTCGCCGAGGGTCGGATGCAGCCAGGGATACTCGGCTTGGCGGATCTTACCGGTCGTGCGCATCGCCTCGACCATGGCATTGACTACCTCGGTATGCCCCTCCTTGACGCGGGAATACCAGAAGCTATAGCATTCTGCGGGGGTCATGTCGGGGTCAGCCCCCAAAAGGCCGCGCATGCGGCTATCGGCAAACAGCTCACACGTGCCGGCGTTTTCGTCGATACGGATGACCCAAAGCCCAACGTTGACCTGGGAAAGGATGGCCTTGGGGTCAAAGCGGACGAGGTGCTTGTTTTCCTGCAGCTTGCCGAGGTCGGCCAGAAATCCCCAGCTTTCGGGGGTGAAATCGCGGATAAAGCGGGCTTCAAAGTCGGTCGCGTCGGTGGGCTTACCAAAGAGGTATCCTTGCAGGGTCTGCGCCCCAAGGTCACACAGTACGGCAAGCTCGTCAAGCGTTTCGATCCCCTCAAGGCAGACCTCAAAGGAATTGGCCTTGGCGATCTCCAGGATATTGCTGATCACGGCGTAGTTGTAGGAGGAATCCTTGATATCCTTGATAAATACGCGATCCACCTTGATGTTGTCGGCGTGGATCTGCTTCAGATAGGCAAGGTTGGCATAGCCTGTGCCAAAGTCGTCCAGCGCAATGCGGATGCCCACACTGCGGAAGCGCTCAAAGGTAATGGCAAGGGCCTCGCTCATCTCCATCTGAACCGATTCTGTCAGCTCGATGGTCAGGGCATCTCCCGGCAGGTTGTACTTGGCAAGCAGGGCAATGATCCTGTCTGCCACGTCGTTTTCCTTCAGCTGAACGGGAGAGAAGTTTACGGCAATGCGGAAGGTGGGCAGCATGCTTCGCCAGATGCAGCACTGTGAAAGGGCGCGCTCCAGGATCCAAAGCCCGACCTTGTTGATGAGATTCGTCCTCTCAAGCAAAGGGATGATCTCAGCAGGCCGGATCTGCCCGCGAGCCTTGGATTCATAGCGCAGAAGCGCCTCCGCCCCCACCACGGTATAGTCAAGCGCCGAAACCAGGGGCTGATAGTGGACGTAAAAGCTGTCGAAATCGTGCAGGATCGAGCCCTTCAGCTCCTCCAAAAGCTCAATGCTGGTGGCTCTTCTCTCAAAGTCCTCCTGCGAGAAGAAGGAGATCGCACCGCCCTTCTTTTTGGAGGTTTCCTTCAATAGCTGAATGGCGTACTCGTATACGTTGTTCGCATCGGTGTATAGCCCCTTTTCATAGGGCACGACCGCGGCCGAAACGTTCAGCCGGCCGTCAAGCGCGGATACGATCCTTTCAAAGCAGGAGGTAATCTCATCGTTTTCCCCCTCCTCAAAGAGGACGGCAAAGCGATCCTTCTCCATATGGTAAACGGTATGCGTCGGGAAAAGCTCCTCCAGCGTGCGTGCCAGAAGGCAAAGCAGAGAATCGCCGGTGTCACGCCCCTTTTTCAAGTTGATGGTCGAAAGGTCATCGATGTCAAGAAGCATGAATTTCGTAAAGGCGGGGGGCGTTTCGCTCTGCATATCGCGCAGGAACTTCTGGCGGTTGAAAAGCCCGGTGATGGGGCTGTACCACGGGCGCAGCGCCTGGTCGGAAATACGCCCGATCAGAAGGAAGGGGCGCCCGTCGTTCATAATGGTATGCCCGCGGCTGCTGACCCACGTAGGCATGCCGTCGTGGGTGATAAGACGGAAGTTGGCAAGATGTACTGCGGTTTCCTGGTCAAGCACCTTGTTGACGTCGGCAGTAAAGGTTGCACGGTCGGCAGGGTGGATGGCCTCGGTCATCTGGTCAAGCGTTATGCAGGCGTTGTTTTCACAGGGGATGCGGTACTTCGCGGCGATCTCGCCAAAGAAATAGGATTTATCGCTTTCAATGTCATACAGGTAGAGATAATCCTCGGTGCTCTGGCTGAGGATCGAGAGGAACTGCAAAAACTTTTCAAGCTGGATCTGCTTGACGCCCTTGCCCCCCTCCTGCCAGGTGGCCAACCGCTTGCTTTCGCCCTTGTTGCGGTACATCAGGCGGTCACAGCGGGCAAAGGTGTCCGAAAATTCCTTGTCACGCTCGGGCTGGAAGGCGGTGATACCTACGGCACAGGAGATGTGGATATCGGGATGGTCGGGCAGGGTCAGGGTCTCAAGCTTTGCGGCGCACCGCTCGATCAGGGCAATCGTGCTTTCGGTATTCTTGCTTTCTACCAACACCAAGAACTCGTCGCCGCCAATGCGGAATACGTGTTGGGGGGCAAAGCCGGACTTCAGATGCAGGGCAATAGCGCGAAGCATCTCGTCGCCCATCGTATGCCCGAAAAAGTCGTTGGTCACCTTCAGGCGGATTACGTCAAACAGGGCAACCACAAACGAGATA
>JAGBZZ010000208.1 GCA_017652965.1 Clostridia bacterium
CGCGAGATTATCTGTATCCCTCGAAAATCAGCTTCGTTTCAGTCTCCATCGTCGCATACGCCTCGTCACAAAGGGCGGCAAAGTCCACCTTCCGGAGCTCTGCCATTACGTCATCAAGCTTCGGCTTGGTATGGGGGTGACGGGGGGTGAAGACGGTACAGCAATCCTCGTAAGGCAGGATCGCGGTTTCAAAGGTGCCGATCTTGCGGGCGATCTGCACGATCTCCTCCTTATCAAGACCGATGCAGGGGCGGAAGACCGGCATCGAAACGACCGAATCGGTCACGCCGATGGCAAGCAGGGTCTGGCTGGCGACCTGGGCAAGGCTTTCGCCCGTGATAAGGGCACCGCACTTGTATTCCTTGGCGCACCGCTCGGCCAATGTCATCATAAAGATGCGCAGAAGCAGGGTGAAATAGTCCTCCTCACACTTATCGCGCAGCTCCTCCTGGATATGGGTCAGGGAGATGACGTGCACGTGAATGCGCGAGGTGTAGGCGCAAAGCTCCTCGGCCAGGGTCATCACCTTTTCCTTTGCCCGCTCGGAGGTATAGGGGAAGCTTTCGAAATGCAGGGCCTCGATCTCAAGGCCTCTTTTGGCCATCATGTAGCCCGCCACGGGCGAATCGATACCGCCCGAAAGGAGAAGCAGACCGCGCCCGGACGAGCCAAGCGGCATACCGCCTGCACCACGCTCCTGGTCGGCATGGATATACGCCCCCTCATCCCGCACCTCGACCCACACGTTGACCTCGGGAGTATGGAGATCCACACGAATCCCCGGGAATGCCTCAAGGATCGCACCGCCAAGGCGGGCGGCAATCTCGGGCGATTTCATGGGGAAGCGCTTGTCCCCCCGCTTGGCATCGGCACGGAAGCGGCGCTTACCGGCAAGTGCCGGGGCAAGGTACTCAACCGCCACCTTCAGGATCGAATCGATATCCTTCTCGGCGACCGCGCACCGCGTGACACCCGTAATGCCGAAAACGCGCAGAACAGACTCATAAAGCCCGTCCATATCCACGCCATCCTCCAGCGGCTCAATGACCACGGTGCTTTGAGTGGCGCGAACAGAAAATTTGCCGTACGGCACGGCGCGGCGGCGAAGCTTACGCACAAGGCCCGCCTCAAATACCGAGCGGTTGGCGCCTTTCAGGGCGATCTCACCGAATTTACAAAGAATGATCTCTTTCATAATGACCTCACGTTGACTGTATTATCTCTATTTTACCACATACCGCACGCTTTTGCAACCACCCTTTTTATTTTCACGAAGGCAAAATTCCCTTTTCTCTTGACAACACCCCCCTGCCTATGCTACAATAAAAGGGCTATGACGGGGAGGGCGCAAGAGGGGCCCTGCAGAGAGCAGGCGGTTGGTGAAAGCCTGCGGTGTTCCCCCTTGCCGTTGTCGCCCCTGAGCCGCGGGAAGAACCGTTTTACGGTGTAGACCCCGCCGGGATCCCCCACGAAACGGGGTTTTGAGTGGGAGGCCTTCAGCCTTCAATACAGGTGGTACCGCGCATTTTTTTGCGTCCTGTCCTTGCGACAGGATTTTTTCTTTATATACAATACCGAAAGGAAACGAAATAATGAGGAAAGAATTACCCAAGACCTATTCCCCGAAGGACTTCGAGGAACGCATCTATGCCACGTGGTGTGAGCATGGCTATTTCAAGCCGGATCCCGACCCGAAGAAGCCGAAATTCTCGATCGTGATCCCGCCGCCGAACGTAACCGGCCAGCTGCACATGGGTCACGCCCTTGACCAGACCCTGCAGGATATCCTGGTGCGCGCCAAGCGCATGCAGGGCTACAGCACCCTGTGGGTCCCCGGGACCGACCACGCGGGCATCGCCACCCAGATCAAGGTGGAGGAGAACCTCCGCGTCAACGAGGGGCTGACCCGCTATGACCTTGGCCGTGAGAAGTTCCTTGAGCGCGTGTGGGCGTGGAAGGAGCAGTACGGCGGGCGCATTATCAGCCAGCTGAAGAAGCTTGGCTCGTCCTGCGATTGGGACCATGAGCGCTTTACGATGGACGAGGGCTGCTCGCGCGCTGTGCGTGAGGTCTTTGTCAACCTTTACGAGAAGGGGCTGATCTATAAGGGTAACCGCATCATCAACTGGTGCCCCCACTGTGTGACCGCCCTTTCGGATGCCGAGGTCGAGTACTCTGAGCAGCCCGGCAACTTCTGGCATATCCGCTATCCCGTGGAGGGGAGCGACGAATACGTGACCATTGCCACCACCCGTCCCGAGACGCTTCTCGGTGATACGGCCGTGGCCGTGCATCCCGAGGATGAGCGCTACACCCACCTTGTCGGAAAGATGCTGATCCTGCCGCTTGTCGGCCGCCGTATCCCGGTGGTAGCCGACGAGTACGTAGAAAAGGATTTCGGTACCGGCTGTGTGAAGATCACCCCTGCGCACGACCCGAACGACTTTGAGGTCGGTAAGCGCCATGACCTGCCTGTCATCCGTGTGATGAATGACGATGCCACCATCAACGCCGAGGGCGGCAAATACCAGGGGATGGATCGTTACGTGGCGCGTGAGGCCATCGTCCGTGACCTGGAGGAGGGCGGCTATCTTGTCAAGATCGAGCCGCACGCCCATAACGTCGGCACCTGCTACCGTTGCCACAAGACGGTAGAGCCCCTGACGAGTGACCAGTGGTTTGTCAAGATGGCTCCGCTTGCCGAGCCCGCCCTTAAGGTAGTCAAGGACGGCACCGTCCGCTTCCACCCCGAGCGCTTTACCAAGACCTACACCAACTGGATGGAAAATGTCCATGACTGGTGCATTTCCCGCCAGCTTTGGTGGGGCCACCGCATCCCTGCCTTCACCTGCGACGGTTGCGGTGAGATGACGGTATCCAAGGAGGATATCACCGTCTGCCCGAAGTGCGGTGCCCCCGTACACCAGGAAAACGACGTGCTGGACACCTGGTTCTCCTCCGCCCTTTGGCCCTTCTCTACCATGGGCTGGCCGGATAAGACCGAGGATCTTGCCCGCTACTATCCGACCGACGTCCTGGTGACCGGGTACGATATCATCTTCTTCTGGGTTGCCCGTATGATCTTCTCGGCCCTCGAGCATACCGGCCGCGAGCCCTTCCACACCGTGTTTATCCACGGCCTTGTGCGTGACAAGCTTGGGCGCAAGATGTCCAAATCGCTTGGGAACGGCATTGACCCCCTGGAGGTCATCGACCAGTACGGCGCCGACGCCCTCCGCTTTGCCCTTGCCTCGGGCAACTCTCCCGGAAACGACATGCGCTTCTCCGAGGAGAAGATCGAGGCGGCCAGAAACTTTGCCAACAAGCTTTGGAACGCCTCGCGCTTTGTGCTGATGAACCTCGGCGAGACCACCCCCGCGCTTCCCTCCGCCGACCGCCTGACCACCGAGGACAAGTGGATCCTGACCCGCCTCCACGATCTTGTGGCCAACGTCCGCTCTGCCCTTGACAGCTATGAGCTTGGCGTTGCGCTTGGCGCCATCTACGATTTCTCGTGGGACTACTTCTGCGACTGGTATATCGAGCTTTCCAAGAGCCGCCTTGCCGACCGTGGCTCGCCCGAGGCCGAAGCGGCCGCCGGGGTGCTTGTGTACGTGCTGACCCGCATCCTGCGCCTCCTCCATCCCTTTATGCCCTTTATCACCGAGGAGATCCACTCCTCGCTTCTGCCCGAGAGCGAAAGCATCATGATCAGCCCCTTCCCCACCACCGAGGAGCTTTGCCGCTACCCCGAGGAGGCCGAGGCGACCGAGCGCGTGATCGGTGCGATCCGTGCGATCCGTACCCGCCGCGCAGAGATGAACGTGCCGCCCTCCCGCAAGACCGCCCTCTATGTCGTTACCGCCTATGCGGATGACTTCCGTGCCGCGATCCCGCACTTTATGCGGCTTGCCTCGGCCACCGAGGTCACCCTGCTTGACAGTTATCAGGACGAGAGCGCGGTTTCCATCGTGACCGATGCGGCTACGGTGTATATCCCGCTGGCCGATATGATCGACTTTGAGCGTGAGCGCGCCCGCCTTAAGGCCGAGCTTGCCCGCACCGAGGAGGATATCACCCGCACCGAGAAGAAGCTTTCCAACGAAAGCTTTGTGGCCAAGGCCCCTGCCGCCGTGGTAGATGCCGAGCGCCAGAAGCTGGAGAAGTACCGCGCCACGCGCGAATCTCTCCTTGCTGAGATTGCCAAGCTTGGTTAAGAAAATGGGCTGTACTGCAACCGCAGTACAGCCCGTTTTTATTTGAGAAAGTCAATTTCATCCGGTGTGGAGGAGAGATAGAAATAGACCGTGCGGCCAACCACGGTGACACGGGCGTCCTCCTCCCTGACAAGACCCAGGGAGGCCACCAGCCGCGCACGGCGCAGGCACATCTCCGCCACTGCCACGGTATCGGCACTCCCATAACAGAGAAAGACGGCCATCTCAAGATAAGGCTCACCCAATGCCCCGAGATAGACGGCGGCCTCGCGGACGCAGGCCGCGTACTCGCAAAATCCGTCGGCACGGGCATACAGTGCCGCTACAAGCTCGGCACTCAGGGGGGCGGCCGCATCAAAGACCGTCACGCCGGAATCATACATCACCCCGGCGGGAACCGAGGGCAAGCGCGCCAAAAGATCCGAGAGCCGCTCGGCCGCCGTAAAATCGGTGCCCCCGCAGGAAACAAGCCCCGCCGCCAGCCCCACCAAAAGCAACATACAAAGCACCTTTCTGCCGTGCACGCCCCAAGCCTCCTTCCCTATTTATTATATAATATGCCCGTGCTGCCTCTACTATGCCAAAAGGGGCGGCACGTAAAAGGGGCAGAGAGAAATTCTCTCTGCCCCTTTGGGTCATGTGTTTTGATCAATCGTTGAAGTTCGGATACACGTCGTCAAACCATTCGGAATAGTCAAATTCGTAGGTAAGACCGGCCTTGATGTAGTCGATCTTCTGCATGGCAAGCAGGGCATCCTCGGTTACGGTCAGGCTCGGATCGTCCTCACCGGCCGCCTCGATCAGATCCCATGCACTGTCATCCAGCGTGTAGTCGAAGTCCCACTCAGCGCGAGGAAGAATATCCTCGTAATCGTAGTACATGAAGTTGTTGGTCTTCAGCGTGGTGGCCACGTAGCCCTGGTAGGAGGCCGTACCGTCGGTGATGACCTTATCGCGGTTGATCTCATTCGTCGGGACGTACTTGCCGTTATCGGTTTCGTAGATCGGCGTACTACCCAGAATGATGTTGTCGGTTACCGCACTGTACTGCGGTGCACGGCGGGAGCGCTCCATAGCCGCGATCTCTTCGTAGGTCAGCGTGATGCTGCCGTCCTCGTTGAACTCGGCCTGGTGGGCAGGAACGGTAATGACCTTAGTGATCGAGCCTTCCTTTTCAAGGTAACGGTACTCGGGGATAAGGATCTCCACGCCCTCGGGAAGCTTGCTGTAGGTGTAGGTCTTACCCGTGAGGTACCACGGCATGTAGAAGTACTTGACGTGATAATCCTCAGAGCCGCTGGTAGACTCAGCGGACAGATCGACGATCAGCTGGGTGCCGTACATCATGTTGATAAACTCAGGCGCACGGTCCTTCCA
>JAGBZZ010000209.1 GCA_017652965.1 Clostridia bacterium
ATCAGGCGGAGGACGGTCTTTTTGCTCTTGTCGATCTCCTCGCGGGGCTTTGTGGGGTAGATGACGGCGGTGTCAAGCACCTTACCGGTCTTGTCCACAACGGCCAGCTTGCATCCGGTACGGTAGCCGGGGTCATAGCCGAGGACGGTCTTGCCCTTCAGGGGGGCGGCCAAAAGCAGGTGGCGCAGGTTGTCGGCAAAGACCTTCAGCGCCTCCTCACTGGCCGTGTCAAACAGCTCGGCCCTCACCTCGCGCTCTAAGGAGGGGAAGATCAAGCGGTCATAGCTGTCGGCAATGGCGGCAACCAGGAAGGAAAGCACGGGGGTGCTTTTGCTTGTCAGCACGCGGGAGTTGAGGCGAGCCAGGGCGGCATCGCGATCCAGCGTCATGGTGACACGCAGGCACTCCTCCCGCTCACCGCGGGTAATGGCAAGCACGCGGTGCCCCTTGATGGTGCGCACCTCCTCGTGATATTCGGCATAGTCGGCATAGATCTTGCTGTTTTCCTTCTCCTCGTCGGTCAGGCGGGTCTCAAGGACGGCGGCCTCAAAGGCAAAGTCACGCAGCATCTTGCGGTATTCGGCATTGTCCGAGATATCCTCGGCGATGATATCCGAGGCACCGGCCAGGGCGGCATCGGCATCGGCAACGCCCTTTTCTTCATCTATATATTTAGCGGCCTCCTCGGCAAGCGGACACTCCAGGGTGTCGGGCTGCGCGGCGATCAGCTCGGCCAGGGGGGCAAGGCCGCGCTCCCGCGCGATAGAGGCGCGCGTGCGGCGCTTCTGCTTATAGGGGCGATAGATGTCCTCCAGCTCCACAAGCGTGGTCGCCAGTGACAGGGCATGGGTGATCTCCTCGGTCAGCTTGCCCTGGTTTTCGATCGCGGTGGAAATTTCGGCACGGCGCTCGTCCAGCTTGCGCAGATAGGTCAGGCGGTCGTCAAGGGCACGCAGGGTGATATCGTCCATCGATCCCGTGACCTCCTTGCGGTAACGCGCAATGAAGGGGATCGTATTGCCTTCGTCGATCAGGGCGACCGTCTTTTCCAGGCGATCGATCGGGATGTTCAGCTCTTCCGAAAGGGTCTTGATGATGTCCATGGGGTTCTCCTTTTTTACTCATGTGGGGGTTTGGTGGCGGCGGCGCGCAGGATCTGCAGCTCCTCCTCGGTAACGGGGCGGCACGCGCCGCGGGGTAGGGTCGGGTCCAGCGGAATACCGGCAAAGGATACACGTGCCAGCGCCGTAACGGGTGAGCCGAGGGCGGCCATCATACGCTTGACCTCGTGATACTTGCCCTCCGTGAGGGTAACACGGCCCGAAAGCCGATCGGCACCGGCGGCAAGACGGGCGCTTTTGCAGACCTCGTCGCCAAGCATCATGCCGGCAAGCAGGCGCTCCTCTGCCTCAGGCGGGAGGGGGGCGGCCACCCGGAACTCGTATACCTTTTCCACGGCGTGGCGGGGGGAAAGCAGAGCGTGGGAAAGCGCACCGTCATTGGTCAGAAGCATCAGCCCCACGGTGTCACGGTCCAGCCTTCCGCAGGGAAAAAGCGAAAGGCGGGCATACTCGGGCGGGGCAAGCTCGGTCACCACGGGCAGGCGGCTGTCCTCGGTCGCACTGACGTATCCCTCCGGCTTATTAAGCCAAAGGTAGACGTATTGCCGATAGGAAACCGTTTCGCCTCGGAGGGTTACGGTGTCGCACTCCGGATCTATCTTGTGGTCGGCGGTGCGCACGGGGCGGCCGTTGACCGTGATCTCGGCACGGCGGACGGCGATAGCGGTCTCCCGACGGGAAAGAAGACCGACGGTGGTAAAGAATTTATCAAGCCGCATGGCCTTCTCCTTTTTGCATCGGTGGTGTTCTTATTTTATCATAATTTTCGCCTCTTGTAAAGACGGTAATGAAAAAAATCGGCCTCGGTAAGGAAAAAAGAAAAGAAAGACCGCAAGGGAAGATCCCGAACGGTCTTGTAAGGTATTCTTTACTTTTTTTCGAGAGCGCGGAAGGCATCCACCGCTTCGCGGTAGAGATACAGCGAGCCGAGGATGAAAAGCGGCAGGTGCTGCGCGGCCGCCGTCCCGTAGGCATCGCGCATCGCCTCCTCCACCGTCCCGTAGCCGCAGGCCTCCACCCCGGATGCCTGCCACTCGGCGGCCAGGGCATCGGCCTCCATGGCGCGGGGGTTATCCGGCCGCACGCAGAAAACGCGGGCGCAAAGCGGGCGGAGCGTGTCTATCATGCTGTGGTAGTCCTTATCCCGCATGACCCCGGTCAGAAGCAGGATCCTGCCGTCCGGGTACAGGGCGCGGATACTTTCGGCGGCGGCGGCGATCCCCTCGGGATTGTGCGAGCCGTCAAATACCACGTCGGGCCTGTGGGAAAGATATTCAAAGCGCCCGGGCCAGGAAACACGCCGCAGGCCACGGCGGATGCTACGCTCGCGCAGGCGCAGGCCGCGGCGGCGCAGCTCGTCACAGGCGTCAAGCACCAGGGCGGCGTTGCGCGGCTGATAGGCGGCGGCAAACGGAATGCGCACCCGGCGGCGCCGGCGGTAGGAGAAGCGGCACCCGCGCGGGGTGACCGCCAAAACGCGCAGTGCGGCGGGGTCGGCAAAGCCGCAGTAGATATCCTGTGAGGTAGCAACCTCGGCAATGACTTGGGCGGCGGCATCCGGCATCATACCGCACACGGCCGCAGAGGTACGCTTCAGGATGCCCGCCTTTTCGGCCGCGATGGCCTCCAGCGTGTCACCAAGGTAGGCGGTGTGGTCGAGGGCGATCCCGGTGATGACCGAAAGAAGCGGAGCGGGAAGCACGTTGGTAGCATCCAAGCGCCCCCCCATGCCGACCTCAACGACGGCAATATCCACCTTTTCCTCTGCAAAATACACAAGGCCCGCCGCCGTGATCAGCTCAAACTCGGTCGGGCGATCCTCCATCGCGTCCACCGCAGGGCGGATCTCTTCGATCACGCGGCAAAGCGCCTCATCCGGGATCGGCACGCCGTTTATCTGGATCCTTTCGCCAAAGCGGTAGATGTAGGGCGAGGTGAAAAGCCCCACGCGGTAGCCTGCCGCCCGCAGGATGGAGGCCAGCATGGCACTGGTGGATCCCTTGCCGTTTGTCCCCGCAATGTGGATGCAGGTGAGGGTATCCTGCGGGTCACCGAGGGCATGACACAGTGCACGGATGCGGGAAAGCCCCGGGCGGCTGCCCTGCCACTCGGTTGCGTGGATATAGGACATGGTTTCTTCGATCGTCATGGTTTTAACAGCCTTTCCAGCTCGCGCCGTATGGGATGGGAACGGAGGAGAAGATAGAGAAGATAGCTCTCAAGCAGGATGATCCCGAGATAGATGGGGGCGCGGAAGATGAGGGTATCAAAGCCGTAAAAGGCCGAGAGCGCATAGCTTTTGATGAGGATAGAGCCGAC
>JAGBZZ010000210.1 GCA_017652965.1 Clostridia bacterium
CGCCGCCCTTCGCTACGTCTTCCGCTGGAATACGAACCGCCGCAACCTGCGGCACGCGGTATGCACCTCCTCGTTTGCCGAGCGGATGAAAAAGTACGTCCTTGGCGGCGGTGTCCTGCACGAGGCCGGCGGTGTGATCGGGATCGAGCCTTGATGTAAACAAAACTATATAAAAAGGAGATACCCTGCCAAGCGCAGAATATCTCCTTTTTTGTAATACAAAAAAAGCCCCGGGGTATCGGGGCTTTTTTCCATGCGTATGATGCCGGGCGGCGGCTTAGTAAAGGCGCAGCTTTTTGGCGACGGTTTCGCCGTCCACCTCAATGATGCTGAGGGTGCCGTTGTAGATCGCCTGCACGGTGTGGCCACCTACGACCGCCTCCAGCACGTGGGGCTTCTCTATGATCCCCTCGATCTCATCGTAGACGTGGCCGTTTATGACCAGCTCGTTCGTATGCTTGACCCTGCGATAGCAGATGGTAAGGCTCGGCACCTCTGCCGCAAGAAGCACACGGTGCTTGACCTCGGTATCGGCGGGGCGCAGGCTTTCGGAGCTTTCCCTCTCCGTCTTGTCGCCCGCTTCGTCCTCGGTGAGGGCGGCTTCCTCTTCCTTCTCCTCTTCTTCCGGGAGGGTCTTCAGCTTTTTATGGGCAAGGATACCGGCTATCAGGGTGTAGATCAGCCAGGCATGGCAGAAGATCTCGAGGGCCGAGGCCAGCGAGATGCCGTCCATCACGATGAGAAACAGCGTGTCAACGCAGAAGAAGACCAGCGCGGCAATCAGCCAACCGGCGCGCCCCTTGCCCGAGAGAAGCCACAGCACAAGGTACCCAAGGGTCAGAAGGACCGCAATGATCAGTGTGGCTACGAAAAACGGGGTATCGAACAGAGGCGTGATCTCAAACTTATCGTAATATTCGGCAGGCAGACGGCCGCTGAACAGCACGCCAAAGAAGGCAACGTAATAGGGGATCGAGGCGGAAAAGAGGACATAGCTGTCCGTGTTGGTGACAAGCAGAAGGATGTTGACAAGGGTCAGTACGATGATAATGAGAAGGTCTGCTCTTGCCAGGTTGTATTTCTGCAGAAGCCGCTCACGCGGGGACAGGTTTTTGCTGTAGTTTTTAGGCATGGGTCATTCTCCTTGTAAGTAGTTTTTATTCACACGGTATAGGATAACACAAAAAAGAGGGACTGTCAAGGGCTTGCGTGCCAAAGCGGATGGCGTAAAGGTCGGCATCCATCAGCCGCACCGAAAGGGTGACGGGCTTGCCCGCAAGGCGGGAGACGCCCGCATCGTCGGGAAAGTGAATGCGCTTGTCGGCCGAATTGCCAAAGCACTCGTACGAGGTGTATTCCTCGCCCTCACACGTGAGGGTAAAATAGGCTTACCCCTTGGCCGAGGTCTCAAGGTTTGCGTACAGGGCGCTCCCCTCGTAGGTAAAGGGCTTGGTGACAAGGCGCTCCTCCCTTTCCCCCGCATGGCGGGAGACAAAGCCGTCAAGGCGGAGGCTGTACCGCACGATCAGGGCGTAGCCCGTGGCGGCGCGGTAATTTTCCATGACGTAGATCGAGTATTCGTTGTCTGCCCCCGGGATGTCCGAGGGGGTCTCGACCAGCCCCGCCGCCGTATAGCAATCGCCGTACATCCAGGAGTAGGGATGCTCAACGGGCGGCCGCAGGAAGGCCTCGTCATAGCGCAAAAAGTCGTACCCGTTTCGTGAACACATGAAAAGCCCGTCGGTCACCACAAGCCCGGCACGGGCATAGCCGCGCAGGATGCGCTCCATCCGTGCCTCTCTGCCGCACAGCTCGTCATAGGTCGGCGTCCAGGCCTTTCTCTCGTGATACCGCACGGGAAAGCCGATAAAGAGGTGGGGCGCACGGGGGTAGGGGGAGACGGCGTTGGTATACAGCTGTACCCTGTCGTCCTTCAGACCGATCGGTCGGCTTTCGGTCCAGGTGATGAAATCCTTTGACTCCATGACCCGCACGTCACGCATCATCTTGCTGTCCTCATCCTCGGGGGAGGGCAGACGGGTGGACATGGTGTCCCCGTCCCACAGGCGGTTGGCGGTATCCTGCTTGAAGGAATATTCCTCAAAGCTTGCTTCGCCGTTCGGATGATGCTCAAAGCGGTAGTAGCAGAAGTACTTCCCATGCTCGTGGCTGTAAAAGGCGAGATTTTGCGAGTCGAACGCGCCAAAGGTCGTCATCACCCCAAGATAGGAGAAGTGGATGCCGTCCGGGCTGACAAGCGAAATAAGGCTCTCGTCTCCCGCCGTGGACATCACGGCCTTGTAGCGCTCTTCCTTCGGGCAGGCGGGGTTCTCATCATAAAAAACGTAGCAGTCGTTCAGGTGCTTTGCTCCAAAGCTGCGCGCCAGCGGCATATCTATGACAACGTTGTTATCGTACGAGCCACCCACCGAGACAGCCCCCAGCGAGGGGCGGGTCCAATGGATGCCGTCTAGGCTTTCGGCGCGGCTGATGGTAAAGGGGCCGGCAAAGGAGGGGGCACTGCGGTAATAGAGAAGCCACCTGCCCTCGGCAAAAAAGACGTTGGGATACCCGCATACCCCGCCCTCCCACGGCATATTCAGCGAAAGCGCGATCTCGCGCCGTGTCGGACGGTGCAGAAGGCGGGGTGCGGTGCTTGCCTCCTCATTGACAAGAAAGCTGTCAAAAAACACCTCTCGGCGATCTCCTAATGCGATCATGTTCTCTTCCTCCTTATCGGTTACAGCGAAAAAAGATGGTATTTCACACGTCCCTCGCCGCGCGTTTCGGCGTGGAAAAGGTCAACGTCACAGAAGAGAAAGGGCGCCTTCGCCGTATCGACCTTGCCTGCCCGCTCCGGGATCTCAAACTTTTCGGGGGTGTAGCTGGGGTCAAGCACGCAAAAGCGCTCCCCGTCGGTGGCGTACAGCACCACGTAGTGCCCGCCCTTGGTGAAAAGCCCGATGCGCTTGCCCTCCGGCACGCCCATATGGGCAATGACCTTACCGCCCCTTTGCAGGTGTGCCACCGCTATGGCAGGGTCATCGGTCTTTTCGTAGGTCAGGCCGTACCTTTCGGCAATGGCGGGGGCAAGCACCAGCATATCGGTGCCAACCGACCAGTTAGAGCCGCACTCGTAGGCGATGGCCACGCACCCCTCCACCGTCAGCTCACGGTCGGTGAGCAGATCCACGATCATGCAGGCCGCGCAAAGCCCGCACCCCGAAAGCGCGACCGTGCGGTGCCTTTGCTCGTGTGTGGCGTTTGGGTTTTTGACCTCGGCAAGATAGGGGACGTGGGCGTAGTCAAGCTGATTGATGTAACGCATGTCTTATACCTCCGTGGTGGTGGGCGGGGCGGCCTTTTGCTTTTCGGCTTTTTCGGCTACGGAATAGCGGATCATGGCGCTGATCAGCGACAGAAGCGCCAAAAAGCTGCCGATGGCCGCGCCGTAAGCCCCTGCCGCCAGATTGTAGATCAGCCAGCACGGCACGGCGGGCAGTGAAACCAGGCGGATGGTCTTCTCCTTTTTCATCCAGTTGGAGGCGCTTTCAAATAAGACGCCCGCCACCGCCAAAAGGCTTATAGGGCTTGTATACAGCAAGATCCCCACCGTTACGATGGCGGCGTTTGTCAGGATCAGAATGGGGATCTTATGGCGCTTGACAAACGCGGTATCCCGCCGATAGGCGATATAGGAGGTCACCAGCGCCGCGGCATCCATGGCCGCCCCCACAAAGGCAAACAGCAAAAGATACTGCAGGACGTAAAAAAGGCTGGAAAGCACCCGGCACGCAATGATGCTTTTGGCGTGCTTCAGCTGAAAGCAAAGGAGGTACAGCACTACCCCCAAAATTCCGAAGATAAGAGAAAGTATTTTCATAGGAGCTACCGTTTCGTGCGTACTGCGGGCGGCTGTCCGCAGCCGCCACCGTCCTTCATTCTACCATACACCGTGGGGCAAGTCAACCCCATTTCGCGGAGTTCTAAAGAAGAGCCTCCCTTTAGAAAAGGGAGGCAGACAGCTTGAAAAACTTCTTGGGGTAGATATAGCGGATGTCCGGGTGACCTTGCAGGGAGATCACGTAGAACTCGTTCCCCTCGACAGAGGTTTGCCAAAGCCCGGTCGAGCTGAGGCAGTATTCCCGGCTCCAGGCATAGTGCTTACGAAGCGCCGTCCTGTGCGCTGCCCGCAAGCTCTGCGCTCAGGGTGAAAAACTTCAAGGGATAGATGTAAGCGATATCGGGGTGGCCCTGCAGGGTCACGCGGTAATATTCATTCCCGCTGACGGCGGTCTGCCAAAGCCCTGTGGTGCCGAGAGAAAGCTCGCGGCTCCAGGTGTAATGCTTCTCAAGGCGCGGCACGCGCCAGCGCCCGCCCGCTTGGAAGTAAAAAAACAGGACCTCGCGCATGCTGCGATTCCTCCCGCGGCTGACGTGCGGCTCATAGACGACCTCGGTCGCGGTGTGGCTGAGGATCTCCCGGGTGACTGCGAAATCCCTGCGCTCGATCGCCGCCTCGATCATCGCCGTCTCCCGCTTCTGCTCCCGTGACTCGAAAAAAAGGCGGACGGCGTGATAGACAGCGCCCGAAAGGACGAGAAGCACGCCGAGTGGCCAAAGGCCGATGCGGAGTGCCCAAAGCACAAGGCCGACGAGTGCCGCTACGATCGTGAAGCTGAAGATCGCACTCCAGCGCCACTCGAGAAGTGTCCCGAGGCGAATGCGGGAGGCGCGGATCAGGTCATTTCGGACGGCGGCAAGGGTGATCTTTTCCTTTTGCATGGTGATATCCTTTTTCGGTATAGTCCCGGGATGCCCTTAAGCATCCGACGGGGTCCCCTCGGCGGAGGCGAGAGGAGCGCGGCGGCGCTCAAGGTTATAGTCGGCCGACAGCTCGTTCAGGGCTTCGTTTACGTAGTAGATCCCCACAAAGGAAATGATGGGGAACACGAAGGTGCCGATGAGAAAGCAAAGAAGGACGGTACTGCCCGAGACGGTGGCGTGCAGGCTGCGGCGGTGTACCGCCTTTGCCAGCATATCCCCGATGCGGTACCACCAGAATAAGCCGTAGATTCCGCAGGTCAGAAGGGAAAAGAGAATAAGAGCGAAAAGCCCCGAGGTCTTTCCCTCGTGCCCCTCGCAGATGGTGTTGGTGTCCTTGGCCACCGTGTGGATATAGTAAAGCTCATAAATGCCAAATGTGATGATCGAAAGCAGGATCATTACCAAAAGGCTTCGGTTTTCCTTTAAGTCGCGTGTCGTATCCATGTGGATGTCCTCCGTTTGTATTTGTCAAAAAAGCTTATAATGGCAAGTTTTGTTTGCGAAAGTGCAGAGCGGCGACCCTGCGTGGGTGCGTGGGTCGCCGCTTTTTGTTATTCCGCGGGGGTCTCGGCAGGGGTCGCCTCGGCGGTCTCGGTCACCTCGGTCACCTCGGCAGCTTCGGTGATGGCGGGGGCGGCACTCTCGGCCTCCTCACGCTTGCCAAGCACGGTGGGCAGAGACATCCCCGCCAGCGAGAAGACCTCGCCGAGCGGCGGTACGCTCTTCATCATCCCGGAGAGGAAGTCGGCCGTGGCGGTCTTGCCGTTGGCGCCCGAGCCGTTGTCCCAGACCGTGACCTTGTCGATCTTGATGTTGGAGATGGCGTCGACCTGGATCTTCATCAGCTCCTCGAGCTTGTCGGCGATCATCATACGCATGGCCTCATCGGCACCGCCGCCGGCGGCACGGACAAGGTCCTCAAAGCCCGCGGCCTGCTTGGTCAGCATTTCGCGCATACCGTTTGCCTCGGCCTGCATCTTGGCGAAGATAGCGTCGGCTTCACCCTTGGCCTTACGGCGGATCTGCTCGGCCTCGGCCTCGGCCTCCAGCTCCAGTCGGCGCTTTTCGATCTCGGCGGCCACGATGATGTTGGCCTCGAGGGTCGCCTTTTCCTTTTCCTTACGCGCCTCCTCGGCGGCCTTCTGTGCGGCGTAGGCCTCCTCGAGCGCCTTAGCCTCCTGGATCTTCTCAGCGGCGATCGCGATCTTCTGTGCCTCGGCCTCGCGCTCACGGAGCTGGGCGTTCGACATTGCGA
>JAGBZZ010000211.1 GCA_017652965.1 Clostridia bacterium
CCGATGAGGCGCATATGGTGATGATCGAGGGGGAGGACGGCGCCGTTATTACCGGTGCCATCGTGTGGGAGCCCGAATTCAAGCGCTCCGAGGGGTATCGGCAGACGCCGGTTGCCACCGAGTACGATCTTTTTCACGCCGACCGCGCTACGATGTACGCCACCACCGATGCCGAGGTTTGGATGGGGGATCTGCCCCGCGACGGCAGGCTTTACGAATTTGGGCTCAATCCCTTTCTCGTGATGAATCTGCACGCCCTTTCCTGGGTTCCCTTTCGGGATTCCTATCCAAAGATCCTTGACCCGAAGCTGCTCCCGCATCTCGACCGGGACGAGCACCTGCGCCGCCGCGGCGAAATGTTTGCAGACGGGCGCCGCCTGAAGCAGGTCGTCCGTTATTATGAGCTTTACGAGCAGGAGGACGTCTTTTTTGTTGACGAGACCTACAAGCGCCTCCACTTCCATCTGAAGGACAATCAGGATCCGACAAAATGCCGCCTGGAGATCACCCTGAAGGAGCAGGGCTTTATGCCCGATACACCCGGGCTTGGCTATATCTATTTCAAAAATATTGCGTTCGAGAAATTTGCCAATCCCATCAAGTGCCCTCAATACGGTGCGCTGAGCGCCAATTGCGGCCACCACTTTATCATCGAGGGCTGTCGCTTCTCGGACATTCATTCGATCGGGCTTGACCTTGGCTTTCTCGGCCACAATTTTATGCACGACGGCATCCGCGGGCATCACATCGTACGGGGCAACCGCTTTGAGAGATGCGGCATCAGCGGGATGGCGGCCGTCCCCACCATGGGCTACTATATGGAAAACATGCTGGTGGAAAACAACGTCCTGCTTGACAACGGATACCTGAACTTTGAGCTTTTGTACGAATCCTCTGCGATCAAGAGCCATTTCACGAAGGATTCGCTCTATCGTAACAACTACATCCGCGGTATGAAGGGGGCCGGCATCTGGCTGGATAACCACAACTGCAACACCCGCGTGTGCGGCAACGTGCTGCTTGATATCCGCGGCTGCTCACACGGGGCGATCTTCAATGAGGCGACCCTTAACACCGTGATGATCGACCATAACCTTGTTGCGGGGGTCGGCTGCCACGATGAGCTTGGCAAGCGCCTTGGCGGCCACGCGATCTACGAGCATCACTGTGAAAACACGGTGGTGCTTGAAAACATCTGCCTGAATACCGAGGCCGAGGCTATTCATTTTATGTATACCACCCCCGCCACCAACCGCCGCTGGATGTATGACGAAAGCGTCAAGCGTACGGCAATGAACCGCGACAACGTTGCCATCGGCAATCTCGTCCTCGGCTGCACCTACGGTCTTGCGCTTTCGGGCCCGCATGACAAAAGCGACCGCAACTGCATCCTCGGTGCCAGCGCCACGCAGTGCATCACGCTTTGGGATTCTGCCGCACATAGCCGCGAATCTCTTTTTGCCTGCTTTGGTAGCGAGGGGGAGGACAGCCCTGTTGTAGCCATGACCTACGAAAACGGCACGCTTTCGCTTACGACGCGCACCGGCAAGGCCTTTACGCTTGCCGTAGGCCCCACCGCCCGCGTCCTTCCCCTTTTCCAAAGCATCCACGAAGCAGAAAAGGAATAATACCGTCAAAAAAAGGATACCGTGCGCGGCACAGTATCCTTTTTTTATTTGCTGTTAACCGATGGGACGGATAGCCAGCCTTATAATATCACCGACAGACGTCACATCGGACGTGATGTGGGTGGTGGGGCCGCCAAGCCCCACGTAGAAGAACTCGCTGTCCTTCTCAAAGGAAAGGGCGTACGCCCCCGTCGAGGTGAAGCTTCTGATCTCGGTGAAGCTATCCTTTTTATCCAGCGACCAGACGTAGTTCGTATACGCATTCGTCGTGCTGTTCGTCTTCACAAATCCCAGCACGTACAGGGTGCCGTCCTTAACGAGAAGATCGGTGACGATGGCACCGTTCGGTGCTGCGATCTTGGTCGTTTCGCTCTTTAAGAAGGTCTTGGTCTTATACAGGTATCCCGTGGTGTAATAGGCGTACCCGTTATAGCTTTCGGTCTTCATAAAGTCGGTGTAGAGGCGACGCGTCGAGATGGCGGTGCCGCTCGCGTTGACATCCGACTGCTGATAGTTCTTCGTGTCCGAGGTGGTGGCGTTTATGGTGATATCTCGCACCTCGTCAAACCGATGCTCACCGTTCAGGACATTGTACTTGAAGATCTTTCTGTCCGATCCGCCCTGGTGCATATAAAGGGCAAAGATCCCCTCCTCAGTCTTAAAGAAGTTATAGACGCGGTTGTTGGAATTCCCCGTGTACTCAGTGCCGTCCTTCAGATAGAATTTCGGTGTGATATAGGTTTTGGTCTCGGGCTTTGTCAGGATCTTCACGGGCATGGGCGTACCGCTCGTACCAACGGCAAACATCAGGGCCTTTCCGCCGTTATAGTCGATCTCGATGACGTCGTACACGTGGGTACCGTTCGGAATGTGGTTGCGATACTCCACCCATACCTCGTTCCCGTTCTCATCCGTCTCCACCGTATAGTAGTTTCCGAGGTTGTTCGGGACGGATTTCTGAGTATCGGTCGCATCGACCTCGGATGGAGTCTTGGTGGACACCGTGCCGTCGGCCCAGGTGTGCCCGTTGATGGTGTCCGCCCCGAGGGCGTAGAGCTTGCCGCCGATCCAGCGGAAGGAGGAGATCTCACAGTCGGTGGTGACGGTGATGTCCTTGATACCGCCCACCACGTTATTGGAGCTTGAGCTTGTGCCGGGCAGATCAAGCCAGGACTTGGCGGTGCTGTCCGCATCCAGCGCCTCGTACATTCTCGCGGTGATGTTGGCATAGCTCCACTGCCCCGTGACCGTATCGTAGGTATAGATCGGAGGGGCTGAGATCCAGGAGCCGCCGTAATAGCCGCCGCTGATGTAAAGCTTACAGTTCAAAAATGCCATATCCCACGGGTTCCTCGCCATCTTATGGGTGAAGGCGGTGGCCGACTTGTAATACCCCTCCCCGGGGTTACCAAGGTATTCACCGTTTTTGTCCGCGTCCCCGGCAAGGCGGGTATACTTGGCCACAACGGTGATATCCGAGGC
>JAGBZZ010000212.1 GCA_017652965.1 Clostridia bacterium
GGGGCGAGCATCACCACATCCGCGATGCGGAAGAGCTTGCGGATTCCATCGTTCCGATGCTCGATATGGGCGCATCGTTCAACTTCTACATGTTCCACGGCAGCACGAACTTCGGCTTCACCAACGGTGCCAACCACGGCGACAGATGGGATGGCTACGCCCCCACCGTCACAAGCTACGATTACTGCGCCCCGCTTTCCGAGGCGGGGGATATGACACCCACCTTCTTTGCCGTGCGTGAGGAGCTTGCCCGCTTTACGGGGGTCATGCCGCCGCTTGACGTATCCGACAGCAAAAAGGCCGCCTACGGGAAGCTGGAGCTTACCGAGAGCGCCTGCCTCTTTGACGTCCTCTCGCGGATCGGCTATAAAAAAAGCGCCTCCTTCCCCCTGACAATGGAGGAGATGGAGCAGGCCTTCGGCTATATCCTGTACTCCACCGAGATCCGCGGGGATCTTCATCCGTACGAGCTGAACCTCGGAGAAATGCACGACCGCGCCTACATCTTTGTGGACGGCAGCCTCGCCGGTATCTGCGATCGCCTTGGCACCACGTGCAGCGTGAAGGTCGGCTCGACCCCCGAAGCTCCCCGCCGCCTGGATATCCTTGTAGAGAACATGGGGCGGATCAATTACGGCCCGAAGACCTTTGACCGCAAGGGCATCCTTGAGGGCGTACGCCTCGGCCAGGCCTACCACTTCGGCTGGGAGACGACCTCGCTTCCGATGGATGACCTCAGCGCCATCCCCTTCGGAAGGGTCACGCCCTTTGACGGCCGCCCCGCCTTCTACCGCGGCACGCTTTGTATTGAGGGCGAGGTTGCCGATACCTTCCTCTCCCCCATAGGCTTCCATAAGGGCTTTATCACCGTCAACGGCTTTAACATCGGCAGATACTGGAACGACAAAGGGCCGCAGAAGACGCTTTACGTCCCTGCCCCGCTCCTCCGCAAGGGTGACAACGAGATCGTCATCTTTGAGACCGACGGGGTCGATAGCCCCACCGTCGAATTTCTCGATGCCCCCATCCTCGGGTAAGGCGCATACCACCGCAAAAGGAGATACGCTATGAGCTTTCTGGCAGGAGATATCCACTATTTTCGCATCTATCCCGGCGGGCTTCGCCGCCGCCTCACCTATATGAAGGCCTTCGGCATCACGGTTTTGCAGACCTACGTGCCCTGGAGCCTGCACGAGCCCGAAAAGGGGCAATTCTGCTTTGACGGGCTTTGCGACCTTGAGGGCTTTCTGAAGCTGGCGCAGGAGATGGGCTTTAAGGTGATGCTGCGCCCCTCGCCCTACATCTGCTCGGAATGCGATTTCGGCGGTCTTCCCTACTGGCTCTTGAAGGAGAAAATGAGCGTCCGCTCACATGACCCGCGCTATATGAAGCACGTTGCCGACTATTATAAGGTGCTTTGCCCGGTGTTTGTGCCCTATCTTGAAAGCCACGGCGGCCCGATCATCGCCACCTGTATTGAAAACGAATACGGCAGCTACGGAAACGATAGCGAATACCTTGCCGCACTGATAGACCTTTTGCGGCAGAACGGTGTGGACGGAAAGCTATACACGACCGACGGCAGATTCCCCTCGCATATGGTGTACGGGCATATCCCGGGCATATGGGCAGGGGTCAACTATCGCGTGGAAAGCAGGATCGCCCTGGATGCCCTGCGCGAAAAGCGCCCGAACGACCCCGCCCTGATCGGTGAGTATTGGTCGGGCCGCGCCATCCATAAGGGCGAGCCGTACGCCCCCCGCAACGTCGCCGAGGTGGCAGAGGGCTTCCGTGAAGCACTTGAGAACGGCGGCCTTATGACCTTTTATATGTTCGCGGGCGGCACCAACTTCGGATTTTTCAGCGGTGCCCTCTTTGGCAACACCTTTGGCACTGCGCCAGCGCCGCCGAAGTACATCCCCCACACCACCACCTACGAGGAGGACGCCCTCCTTTCCGAGCAGGGGCTTCCCACCGAGAAGTATTTTGCCTGCAGGAAGGTGTACTTTGACTTTTTGGGACAGCCGGAGCCCCCGATGCCCTGTGTCGCATACGAGACACAGACCCCAAAGATCAGGATCACCGAGGCGGCCCCGCTTTGGGATCAGGTGGACTATGCAAAGGCGGTCGACAGTATCGAGCCCATGACGATGGAGGAGCTGGGGCAGGGGTACGGGTACCTCCTTTACCGCACCGAGATCATCGGCTGTGGCGAAGGGCAGGAGCTGTGCATCCCCGGGCTTCACGATCGGGCGGACGTCTACCTGGACCGCAGGTATATCGGCACCCTGATGTGCGACCGCCCCGAGAGGGTAAGGATCAACCTTCCCTACGGCCAAAGGGCAACGCTTGAGCTTCTCGTGGAAAACATGGGGCGCATCTACTACGGCGCGCACCTCACCGACCGCAAGGGTATTGACGGCGGCGTGATGCTGGGTAGCATCCACGGCGTGCGCCTCTTCGGCTGGAAGAACCTCCCCCTTGATATTTCGTTTGACACCCACGGCTTTGTGCCGTGCGAAGGGCCTGCTGTCCTTCGTGGGCACTTTGCGGCGACCCCCGGCAAGGACACCTTCTTAGATATGCGCGGGATGAAGAAGGGATACGTGCGCATCAACGGCTTCAATCTCGGCAGATATTGGAATGCGGGTCCCCAGTACACCCTGTACGTACCGGGTGAGCTTTTGCGGGAGGAGAATACCGTCGAGATCTTTGAGCAGTACGGCGCCGAGGCTCCCTTTACCCTCCCCACGCTGACCGATTCCATCCTGCAGTAAGACGATCCCCTCTCCCGGGGGAAATAAAAAAGGATAGCGAGCCCTGTGCTCGCTATCCTTTTTCTGTAACCGGCCGCTTACGCGACAAGGAACTTATATTTTACCACACTGTAAAGGGGGATCAGGGGCAGAAGGATCGGCACGCGCTTGACGTAAGCCTGATACTCCGGATCCTCGCCGTAGTTCTTATTCTGGCGAAGCTCAAGACGGCGAGCCCCCGAAAACATGACAAAGATGATGCCCGCATAGCCAAGCGCCGCCAGGATCCACTGACCGGCCGAGGAAAGCGAGCCGATACCGCTGAGCAGTACCCCCGTCCAGAAGATCATCTCGCCGAGATAGTTCGGGCAACGGACGATGCGGTAAAGCCCGGTATCCACAAAGCGGTGGGGATTCTTCTTTTTGGCGGCGTTCTTCTGGATGTCGGCCGCCGTCTCCAGCACAAGGCCGAGAAGCATAACACCGGCACCGACGTAGGCCATCACGTTATCGGCCGTGCCGTTGGCCATACGGTAAAATACCGGAAGCACCTGCAGGGCATACAGGAGGGCACAGGTGATCCAGATGGCGCACTTTACACCAAAGGGCACGTGCTTGCCCACCTTGATCTCGCCCGTCATATGCTTCTGATAGGAGGCACTTTTCATCTCGCGGATGGCAAGATAGCCCGAAAGACGAAGCCCGTAGACGAAGAAAAGCGCGGCAAGGATCACGGTGCCAAGCGTCAGGGCACCTCGATACAGGATCAGCATGGCAACCCCCGCGGCGGAAATGGAAAATCCATAGCCAAGCGAGATGAACCATACGTACTTTTTGAAGCCGATCGAGCTGACAAGCAGCGCGACACCGAGAATGATCAAAAGCTCAAGCGAAAAGGTCATAAGAGATCTCCTTTTTTATAATACTTCTCGGATTATAGCAAAGAAAGCGAGAAAAAGCAAGCAAAAAAGGAAAAAAGATCTGCCTACACGCCGTAAAGGATCGAAAGATTGCGAAGCGAGACGTCACGGATGCGGCTGTTGACGGCATAGGCATGCCCCTCGAGGGCTTCGCCCGCAAAATCGCTGACGCCCCCCTCACAGAGACAGACCGCCACACGGGCGGCGATCTCCTCGCACATCCTTTGCTTTTTTTGCCCCTCCTCTGCCGTATTGCCGCTGGAGATAAGATACGCAAGATCTGCCGTGAGGTCACCGAGGATGGGCAGATCCCGCGCCGCGCGGAAGCACCACTTGTAATAGGGGGCGTAGGTGGCGTTCAGAAGGAATATCACCGCAAGGATGCTTTTTGAAAACTCAATGACCGAAAGCTGGGCGGCGGCGGTATCCCCCCGCAAAAGGCAACGCGGATAGTTATACTGCCCCGCCTGCCCTGCAAGAAGCACGTGCCCCGCAAGCCGCTTGAGGCGGACGTCCTCGGGGAGATAGGAAAGGCGGCGGCGGGCGGCCGTCAAAAGGCCGGGGCCGTCGTAAAAGACCTTGCCGTTTGTAACCTCGAGAAGCGCCTGCTCGGGCAGGGCGAGCCACTCGGAAAGCGAAAGCTCACCCGTCGGGCTACCCGTCCGCGCACCGAGAAACTCCGAAAGACGGATGACCCCGTGGCGGTTGCCGCCAACCGGGGAAAGCGGGGCGCGGCGATAACCGTGAAATTCCGAGGGGAGCGCCGCATACGCCCGCTCAAGGCGGAAGGCGGTGCGCGAGTCTATGACCTCCTCGTCGGGCAAAAAGAGGCAAAACCCGGGCTCAAAATCATGGTCGGTCGAGATCTTATCGTCATAGCCGAGGCATTCCGAGCCGCTCCCCAAAAGCCCCGCCGCCAAATGCGGCAAAAGCGCCGGAAATTCGGCACGCAGCATCGGAAGGCCGTGCTCGTGAAAGTAGGCCTCTGCCAGCTCAAGTCCCTTCATAGATCCTCCTTGCCCGCCCTTCAAGGTCGGCGGCGTAAGCAAACTGCCCGTAATAGCTGTAGACAGAGGCGCACTTTTCGCACACGAAGGCGTAATAGCCATCCCTCTCGGTATGCGCATCGAGAAGCGCCCGTGCCGAGGCAAGATAGCCCCGTACGGTCTCGTCGGCCAAAAGGGCACCGTGCTCGGCCTCGGCGGCCTCGGCCATATTCAGATAGGTGATGGCCACCTCCAGCTCGCCGCGCGCCACTCTCTCCATCACCGCGATCGCGCGGCGGTAAAGCGCGGCCGCCTCGGAAAATCGGCCAAGGTCGACAAGCGCCAGCGCCATATTGTTGTAAAGCCCGCCAAGGCGGGAGTCCTCCTCCGAAAGCGCACGCTCATAGACGGTACGTGCCCTCTCGAAAAGCGAAAGCGCCCGCGCGGGGAGAAGGAATGCCTTGAAGACGGTGGCGCAATTGAGGAGCGTGGTCGCCCCGCCAACGTTGTCTGTGAGCCCAAGGGCATCTATGCGCAAAAGCGTCTCCTCGGCGGCGGCCAGTGCCTCCTCCTGCCTTGAAAGCTTACGCAAAAGCCCAAGGCGCTCGTTTCGGACAAGCAGCTCTGTGCGGGTGTCCTTTGTTGCCATAGCCTCGGCAAGCCAATAGTCGAGATGCCTCTCGGCGGCGGCAAAGTCCTTTCTGTCCAGGTATTCGTCAAGCCGACCGAGGATCCGATCGGCCGAGATGCAGTCACCCATTTCGGCGCCCCCTCTCTTCTTTTTTCTCTATTATACCACAAGCCGACCGAAAGCGCGATGCTTTTTTCAAAAAAAGCGGGCGGCATCAGGCCGCATCTCACCAAAAAAGGGCTTGCCTTTTCCCGCGCGGTGGTGTATAATAAGGGAGTAAGAAAAAATACGATCCGAAAAGGAGAGTCTTATGTCTAAAAAAGTACTTGCGTTTGACTTCGGCGCCTCGTCCGGCCGTGCCATGCTTGGCGAATTTGACGGGAAGGAGATCAAGGTCACCGAGGTGCATCGCTTCTCGAACGATCTTGTGATCGTACATGGGACGATGTACTGGGATATCCTGCGTCTTTTCCACGAGATCAAGCAGGGGATCCTGAAGGCCATGGCCGCCACCGATAAGATCGACGCCATCGGCATCGACACCTGGGGCGTTGACTTCGGCATGATCGACAAGCACGGGGATCTCATCGGCAACCCCGTCAACTACCGTGATGAGCGTACCGTCGGTATGCCCGAGGAGGTCGCTACGATCATCCCGCCCGAGGAGCTGTACGCCCTCACCGGTACCCAGACCATGCGTATCAACACCCTGTATCAGCTCTACTACCTTGCCACCCGTCGGGCGGATCTGCTTGAGAAGTGCGACAAGATCCTCTTCACCCCCGACCTGATGGCCTACCTGCTGACCGGCAAGATGCGCGCCGAGAAGACCATTGCCTCGACCTCTAACTTCCTTGACCCCCGCACCCGCACCTTCTCGACTGCCCTGCTTGAAAAGCTTGGCATCCCCACCTCGATCCTGCCCGAGATGATCGAGCCCGGCGAGGTCTACGGTACCCGGAC
>JAGBZZ010000213.1 GCA_017652965.1 Clostridia bacterium
GCGGCGCTTGCTGCCCTCACCGTGAAAGACTATCGCACCGTGCTGTGGGGGCGCCATCCCGCCGAAGTGCGCGATTTCCCATAAAAAAGTCGCAAAGGGGGTTGCCTTTTCGCTTTCCCTTTGCTATAATCAAGGCAGGCTATCCACATTACTTATGACAAAGAGGAGAATTTGCTATGGCAAAGCTGCGCGAAAAATATTGGATCTGGGGTCACCCGGAGAACTGCTTCCAGGGTCACTACAACCACGAGATCGAGTGCCGCATGACCCCTATGGAGGGGGCACTGTACATGGGCGCCCGCAATATGTTTATGGTTCCCAACGCCAACAAGACGGTTGTTAACGTCCGTCAGTACAACTATTCCTTTACCACCCTCAGCCACGTGGGTTGGCTGATCAACCACCACCCCGATGTGCATGATCCCATCATCGCCGAGGCGAAGGATTTCCCGAACGTCGACTGCATGGTCTTTGACGACTTCTTCCGCATTAAGAAGACCCAGGATCCGGTTTCGGTGGACGAGATGTTTGCCATGCGCGAAAAGCTGCACAACAACCCCATCCGTCCGATGGATATGTGGATGGTGCTGTACACCCACGAGTTTGACGAGCCGAAGATCCCCGATGAAGAGGTGGATCCCTACATCGAGGCCTTTGACGGTATCATTATGTGGAACTGGTGGGAGAGCCACATCGGCGAATTTGAAAAGAAGTTTGCCTGGTTCCGCGCCCATACCGAGGGCAAAAAGCGTATGCTTGGCCTTTACGTCTACAACTTCGGCGAAAAGAAGCAGGCTACCCCCGAGATCGTGGCATGGCAGCTGAACCGTTACTACCAGCTTCTGAAGGCCGGTGAGATCGACGGTATCGTTCTGCACACCAACGCGATGGCAGACTGCGACTATCCCGCCTTCAAGGTCGTGCATGATTGGATGCTCGCCCACGGCGACGAGGAGATCTGATTGTTATATGCGGGCAGAGAATGCGGCTACGTTCTCTGCCCGTTTCTTATCACAGAAAAGAGGAGATTATTATGGCAAAGCTTCGCGATAAATGCTGGATCTGGGGGCATCCCGAAAACTGCTTTTTGGGTCACTACAATCACAATATCGAGTGCCGTATGACCCCGATGGAGGGGGCGCTTTACATGGGCGCGCGCAATATGTTCATGGTGCCCAACGCCAACAAGACCGAGGTCAACGTCCGCCAGTACAACTATTCCTTTACCACCCTTGACCACGTAGGGTGGCTCGTCAACAGCCACCCCGAGGTCTATCGCCCGATCATCGAGGAGGCGAGGGACTTCCCGAATATCGACTGCATGGTGTTTGACGATTTCTTCCGCATTAAGAACACCCAGGATCCCGTCACCGAGGAGGAGATGTTCGCCATACACGATGAGCTCCACAGTAATTCTGTGCGCCCGATGGATATGTGGATGGTGCTCTATACCGAGGATTTTGATGAGCCCAAGCATCCCGACGAGGATATTGATCCGTACATCGGGCCCTTTGACGGGATCATCCTTTGGACGTGGAAGGAGAGCGACCTTGTCCTCTTTGAGCGGAAATACGCTTGGTTCCACGCCCATACCGAGGGCAAGAAGCGCCTGCTCGGTCTTTACGTCTACAACTTCGGCGAGAAAAAGCAGGCCGATCCCGATAAGGTTCTCTGGCAGCTTGAGCGCTATTCCGAGCTTGTGAAGCGCGGCGAGGTGGACGGCATCGTCTTCCACACCAACGCGATGGCAGACTGCGACTATCCTGCCTTCCGTGTCGTGCACGACTGGATGCTGGAGCACGGCGACGACGAGGTTTGATAGGGGCTTGTTTTCTTGCCATAAACGAAAAAGGATGCACCGCAGTGCATCCTTTTTCGTTTTCATTCCGCCTTCGGCGGCCGTCTCTTACCAAGGCCTTCGGCGTTTTCCATATACCACCGTGCGCCGCAGGCTATAATGCCACCGTATAGGAAGTCCCCGTTGCTGAGTGGGATCTGCTTATTGCCCGCCACCATAGAAAGCAGGCGCGGCGCGGGATGGATGATGTACACGCGCGCGTCCTCACCTCGCGTTGCCTCCGGGGGCGAGAGGGGGCAGCGCCTCAGCACGTAGCTTCTGCGGTTGTACTCCTTGGAGAGTACCCACCGCCCCGTGACGGTGGAGGCTCTTTCATAGTAAAGCTCGAGATGTGTCGGGGAAAAGTGATAGCGCACCCGCCGAAACGGGGTAGTGATCAGCGAGATGCTGTGGCTCTCCTTACCGATGCGCAGGGTAAGATCCTGCCTGCCGTCTGTGCGAAAGACCGAGGTAAGCCGCCCACGCGCAAAGGAGATGGGATGCACGCTCAGCTTTTGCAAGCGGCGGAGAAGCGAGAGCCGCTTGCAGATAAGAATGCAGTAGCGCAGGAAAAGAAGCAGGGCAAGAAGGGCCAGAATATGCAAGGCTACCGCAAGCCAGGAAAGCAGCAATTCCAAGATCAGCATACGTTGTCCTCCGGGGTTCGGATTTTTGTCATCCCCTCTATGATAGCATATCGGTGCTACCGAAAAAGCGTCGATACGGCGGATATCCGTGTCTTTTTCGGATAGGTCAGAAGCCAAAGGGGATATTGGGGGTCATACGGTCGATCATTTCGGCACGCGTCTTTTCCGAGTATTCCTCAAACATCGCACGGGCATACTTTGTGCGCTGTGCCCCGTTCAGAAGCGAGTAATAGTTGAGGTCGGTGGCAGGAAGCCAGGGTGCGTTCATAAAGCCCAGCATATGCTCGTCACACAGCCCCTCCTCCAGGCACAGCCACACCGTGTCGGCCATGTTCTGGCGGTAGAGCCAGTCGCTTGCCGTGGGGATCTGGTCATAGCCCATGCGCGAGAATTCCACGTAGGTCTGATAGGGCACCTGGGGATAGAAGCCGTTCTCCCGCTTCGGCTGGATGGGGTCGTAGTACCAGTTGGACTGCACACAGTCCTTCGGCATCTTCTTCTGCCAATCGGCCTGGTGCTTCCAGAAATAGTCACTCCAGATCCAGGGGCGTGCGCCGTAGCGCTCCACCTCGTCAAAGTCGAAATAAAGGTCGTGCCACCAAAGGGCATCCGAGCGGATCGAGGTCATCCCCACGTGATGGTCGGGGTAATCCTCCTCGTCCATCCCGAGGTGGAAGAAGCGGGGATTGCCGAACACCTCGCACACCTCGCGGATAAGGTCGCGTGCGACCTCGTAGTACTTCTGCGTCGACAGCATATAGGCGTAGTCGTGCAGCCAGCCGTCGTGGCAGGCAGAGAAGTTCAGCTTGGGAAGCGGCTCAAGGCCGATGCTTCGCATATGGGCAAGCTCCTCGGTAAGCTCCTCCCGTGTCCAAGCCCCCTTCACGCAAAGCTCGGGGTGGCTTTCATAGCAAAGGCCGTCCCCGATATCGATCAGCACCGCGTTGATGCCAAAGGAGGGCAGCTGATCCACTACCCGCCGCCAGACCTCGCGGTCACAGCGCAGGGTGTCGCTGTACGGCCACCCGCCGGAGGCCTCGATGGGATAGCGCGGCGGTGCCGAGAGGGGATCCTCCCACATATTGTCACCGAGGTGAAGAAGGTAAGTCCAGATCTTCTTATCCATGGTCGTTCCTCCTCACGAAAGCTTCGGCACGTAGGGGCGTGCCAGAAGGGCATCCCGCCCCAGGGTGTGATAGTCGTGGTACATCGCCTTGGCATACTTCAGCCGCTGGGCGTTGTCCATGATGGTGTAGTAGTTCATCTCCCAGGTTCTCTGCCACGGCACCGAAAGGAAGCCAAAGAGATGCTCGTCGCAGATCCCCTCCTCAAGGCACAGCCACACGGTCTGGGCAAAATTCTGGCGGAAGCACCAGTCTGTCCCGATCGGGATCTGGTCATAGCCCGCCTTGGCAAAATCCACGTAAGCGCGGAAGCCGGGCTGAACGTAGTTGCCCGCCGCATCCTTGTAGGAGATCTTCTCGTACTGCCAGGAGGACTGCACGCAGTCCTTCGGCATCTTCTGCAGATACTCGGCGCGGTGCTTGTGATAATAATCACTCCAGATCCAGGGGCGCGCGCCGTACCGCTCTACCTCGTCAAAGTAGAAGTAAAGGTCGTGCCACCAAAGGGCATCCGAGCGGATCGAGGTCATCCCGGTGTGATGGTCGGGGAAGTCCTCCTCGTCCATCCCAAGGTGGAAAAAGCGGGGGCGGTCAAAGATCTCGCACACCTCGCCGATAAGATCCCGCACGACCTCGTAATATTTCTGCGTCGACAGCATGTAGGCATATTCGCCAAGCCAGGCATCGTGACAGGCCGAAAGGTTCAGCTTCGGGATCGGCTCAAGCCCCAGGGCCCGCATCCTGCCAAGCTCCTCGGTAAGCTCCTCCCGCGTCCACGACCCCGCCACGCAAAGCTCGGGATGGCTTTCGTAGCGCACCCCCTCGCCAAGGTCGATGACCACGGTGTTGATCCCGAAATCGGGCAGCTGATCCACCACCCGGCGCCATACGGCACGGTCGGTCGTCAGGCTTTCATAGTAGCGCGATTGCGTTTCGCACTGGATCGGCTTCTTATAGGTCGACCATTTGTCTGCCCACATATTGCAGCCGAGATTCATAAAAAAAGACCAGATCTTTTCCATAAAAATCTCCTTTTTGGGGCAAAGCCGGCGGGCAAGTGCCGCCACATCCCTTTGCCGTTTCGCCTTCATTATAGCACCCCGCGGAGAAAAAAGCAAGACACCGGACGGCATAAAAAATATTTTGAAAATACAATTGTATTTTGCCTGCCGCTGTGGTACAATGAAGGTACATTACATCTTGGGAGGAATCCTATGCGTTACCGCTTGAATGAAGATCTTTTCTATCATAAGCAGCCGGAGCTTGCCTTCTTGGAGGATCTGCTTCGCCCTGTGCACCATGAGACCCCCGCCGTTTGGAATGCCCGTGCCGCCCGCGCGGACGAGGTCGTGCTGCGGGCTGTCAATATCCGCGCCGAGTTTCCGGATCCCGATGGGCTCCTCGAGACCGCGTACGCCGATTTTTCTCTCTTTCTGAAGTTTGCCGGGATCGCCGAGGAGGAGGGCGGCCTGCCCCTCACCATCCGCCACGGTGCCACCGAATGCCGCGAGGCCTACCGCATCCTCGTCACGGCCGATGAGGTCGCGGTGGCGGCCGCCGATACCGAGGGTATCCGCCGCGCGCTTGTCTTTATTGAGGATGAGATGCACCGCCGCGAGGGGGCGTTTCTGCCTCTTGGCGAGATCCGCCGTCATCCCGTCGTCAAGACCCGTATCTCGCGTTGCTTCTTCTCGCCGCCCAGCCACGCCTCCAATGAGGGGACGGTCAACGAGCTGGCCTCGGACATCGACTATTATCCCGACGAATATCTGAACCGCCTGGCGCATGACGGCATCAACGGCCTGTGGCTTGGCGCCTCCTTTCACGATCTTATCAAAAGCGATATCATCCCCGAGTACGCACCCGACGGCGAGCGACGCCTGAAAAAGCTGAACGCCGTGGTAGAGAAGTGCCGCCGCTTCGGCATCGGCATTTATCTGTTCTCGGTAGAGCCGGCCTCGGGATACGCCAACGATGCCTTTGAAAAGCATCCCGAATTCCACGGCTCGAACGCCTGGGGCGGCGCGCGGCATCTGTTCTGCCCGTCCACCGAGGGCTGCCGCGCCTACATCAAGGAGGCGATCACCCGCCTCTTTACCGCCGTGCCCCACCTTGCGGGCTTTATGGACATCACCACGGGCGAGTGCCTGTCGGGCTGCGGCTCTGCCAACACCCTTTCCTGCCCGCGCTGTCGCGAGACCTACGGCACTCACGCCGCCACCCTCGTCGCGACCGAGCGTATGATCGCCGAGGCGATGGAGGCCGTTGCCCCGGAGGCCGAGTTCATCAGCTGGACCTACTCGCAGCGCACCTGGGATCGCAACACGGTCAAGGAGGCCTGTGAATTGCGCGATCCGCGCGTCATCCATATGCAGAACTTCGAGGACTACGGCAAGACCGAGCAGCTGGGGCGTGAGCGCCTGGCGCTCGACTACTGGCTGTCCTTCGTCGGCCCCGGTGAGGTCATGGCCGATTCGCTGGCCATCAACAAGCGCCGCGGCATCCGCACCTTTGCCAAGATCCAGGCCTGCTCCTCGCATGAGATCTCGTCGGTGCCCTACGTGCCTGCCCCGGGTATTCTGTACGATAAGTACCGTTATATGTATGAAAACGGCATTTCGGGCGTTGTGCAGTGCTGGTACTTCGGTAACTATCCCTGCATGATGAACAAGGCCGCCTCCGAGCTGTCCTTTGCCCCCGTATTCGCCGATAAGCACGCCTTCCTCGTCCACCTGGCCGGCATCTACTGGGGTAGCGAGGCCGAGACGGTGGCCACCGCCTGGGAGAAGTTTGAGGCGGGCTATCACAATTTCCCGATCAGCGTATCCTTTGAGTGGTTCGGCCCGATGCAGGATTCCCCCGCCGTGCCCCTGCACCTTCTGCCGGTCGACCTTGCCATGCCGGGCACCTGGCTTGTGCAGGATATGGTGGGCGGTGACCGCATCGGCGAGTGCCTGACCGACGGCCACACCATTGAAGAGGCGGTCGAGCTTGCCCGCCGTATGTGCACCCTGTGGGACGAGGGCAATGCCATCCTTTCGCCCATTTCGGACGGTGGCCGCCTGCGCCGCACCGAGCAAAAGAGCGTGGCCGCCGCCATCGCCATCCTCTTCCGCAGTGGATATAACGTCCTCCGCTTCTATGAGCTGCGCCGCCATCTCGGCATCGGTAAGGGAGAGCCTGCCGCCGTCCTTGCCGAGCTTGAGGCCATCGCCCGTGAGGAGATCGCGCTTTCCCGTGCGCTGATCCCGCTTTGCGAGGGGGACGGCCGCCTTGGCTACCACTCCGAGGCGCACGGCTATAAGTTCTTTAAGGAAAAGCTCGAGTGGCGTATCGGTGAGGTGGAGAAGTGCCTTGCGGAGGAGTTCCCGCTTGTCCGCGCCCGCATTGCCGAGGGGCTTGCCCCCCTGGCCTTCTACCGCGGTGAGGAGGAGGGCGCCCGCGTCATCCGCATTACCGAGGTCGCCGCACCGAGCGATTTCCGCACCGGCACCGAGGCCGAGCAGGGAACCGGAAGCGGCCCCATCCGCATTGAGCATGAGTGGGAGGGCATGACGGTTCTGACGCCCGACGGCGCCATTGAGCCGGTAGAATTCCTGAATACGGGCGATGGCCCCGCCAAGACCACCGTCTCGGCGACCGAGCAGGATGGCACCGTGACCCTCACCTTCCGCCTGAAGGACGGTGTCGGGGATGCGCTGATCATCCGCCCCGAGTTCCGCATGTTCTTCCCGTCCGCCCCCTTTGTGCTTCATGCAGGGAAGGTGGACATTACCGAAAACATCCATTATTCCTTCTTTGGCAAGCGGGTAGAGGAGCGCCGCGCCGCGATCCGTTGTGACTACACGCAGGAGGAGGACGGCACCGCCGTCTATCGCCTGGCGCTGGATCGCGCCGCCCTGGGGATGGAGGAAAACGAGCCCTTCCGTCTCTACGTGCGCCGCTACGGCTCGGTGGCCGAGGTTCTCGCGCCCGATGACCGTATGTTCCAGCGTCTGATCCACGGGCGCTACTCGCCGGATGCCTACGCCTTCTTTGTGAAGTAAGCGGCAAAGGCTGAAGAAAACAACAGAAAAGGACGAAGGAGCGGGAGCTTTCCCGGTGCCTTCGTCCTTTTTTTAGCAGTTCGAGATCTTTTTGAGGTATTCGGTCAGATGGTGGAAACGGGTGACAATACCCCCTTCGACCGAGCCTTCGGTAAAGGCGGGGGAAAGCACGCGGCGGGAATAGGCCTTCATCTCCTCCATGCGGGCAAGGAGGGGTGCCACTGCCGCAGGGCTCTTTTCACCGTCCCCCGTGATATAGAAGATGGCATCACAGAAGAAGTCCAGCATATCGATCGCCCAGTGCCAAAGCGAGAGGAAATATTCCTGCTCGGGGGTCTTGGGCGCGGCCAGCTTCAGGGTCTCTCTGGTGGAGGCCAGCACCTCGCGCAGCTCGGTATAGCGCAGGTGGATGCCGGTGGGGTTCTTCTCCAGCACCTCGGCGCGCGGCAGGTAATAGCACTTTACGTCAAAGGGAAGACCGAAGAAAAGCCCGGTGTCAGCGTCCGAATGCTCGTTGTAGGAGGCGATCACCGCGCTGGCCGCCACGGCACGGTCGATGGCGTCGCCAAGGGTACGGTAAAGGTCGGCCAAGGCGGGCTAGGCAACGCCAAAGTGCCGCTCGGCATATGTGCGGTTGATCTCCTCGCGCGAGATGTCGGGATCCTTGGCCCGCATAGCGGCCGAGTGGATGGGATAGGTGCAAAGATGCCAGGGGGCGCGGCGGCAGGCCCAGCTGGTGATGATAAAGCCCGAAAGCTCCTCCCGCTCGGCC
>JAGBZZ010000214.1 GCA_017652965.1 Clostridia bacterium
TATCTGGCCATCGGCGGCGAGGATGAGCTTGGCGGCGTCACAGTCATCACGCTGTAAAGTAACATTTGCAAAAATGACAAAAAGCCGCCCACATTCGGGCGGCTTTTTGCGAAAACAAAATTACGAAGATGCAAAAAAGAGGTACTGTGTATGACCACAATACCTCTTTCCTTTGCGTTTATGCCCTGCTATCCGGCGTCCTCAAACCTCGGACATCCACTTGATCAGCAGATCCCTCGCCGCGGCAATATCCCGCTTCTGCTGTTCACCCGAGATCTCGCGCTCGATGGTCATCGGGCCCTCGTAGCCAAGCTCGTGCAGGCGCTTGATGATGGCGGGAATGTTGGCGATCCCCTCGCCGACGGGTGCCTGCTTGCCGCCTGCGGCCGTGCTTGTGGGATAGAAGCCGTCCTTGATGTGGGTGTCGAGGACGTACTGACCGAACATCTCAAGGGCATCCAGCGAGTTGCCGTTGCCATAGAGGATAAGGTTGGCGGTGTCAAAGTTGATGCCACAGTTGCCGGTGCCGATCGCCTCAATGGCGCGCACCACCGTCATCGGGGTCTCCTGGCCGGTCTCAAAGAGGAAGGTCTGCCCGCGCTTTTTCATCTCGCCGCACACATAGCGCAGTGCCGCGATCGTGCCGACAAACTTCGGATCCATGCCATCCGACGGGAGGAAGCCGACGTGCGTGGCGATATACTTGACCCCGATGATCTCGGCAAAGCGCGAGGCGGCAACCAGGGCTTTCGCGCGCGACTCCCGATACGCCTCGGGCACAAGGCCGATGGTGGCGGGGCCGTAGATGGCATTCCACTCGCGCGGCATATCCCAGCCCGCCCACACGGTGGAGATCACAAAGCCGGTCTCCTCCAGGGCGGCCTTGACGGCCAGCGCGTTCTCGTCCTGATACAGGGTCTCATCCCAGATGCACAGCTGACAGGAGCCAAGCCCCATTTCCTGCGCCTCACGGAATTTGGCAACAAGGTTCATCCCCTTGGTATAATTGATCAAAACGCCGATCGTATTGTTCATTGTCTTTATCTCCTTATAAATATTAGAGTATGATCTTTTCCGACCCGTTGCGGGCGCTTTCGCGAAGGCGCTCGATAAGGCGCACGGTGGCGGCCGCGCTTTCGGGCGGGTTTTTGCTGTTGACGGCATCCGGGTTAAGGATCAGATTGGCCAGGAACCTGATCTCGGCGGCCATATGGTTAACGGCAACGATCTCGGGCGTGAAGGGCTCCTTGCCCTCCTCATACACCGTCACGACCCCGCGCTGCTCGACCACCACCTCAGCCCTTTCAAAGCGGGCACGGTAGCCGGAGGTAAAGGGAACGCCCTTCACCTCATCCCACGAGCCGTCGATCAGCACGTCGCACCCATCGTAGAAGAGGTGCGAATGCTGCACCTGGTCATCCAGCACACCGGCATTTATGCTGAAGCAGGAGCAGGCCTTGGGCTCACCGAGGAGGTAGCGTGCCATGTCCACGTCATGGATATGCATATCAAGGAGGCATCCGCCGCTACGCGAGAAATCGGCAAACCAGTTTTCAAAGCCCCAATCCGGCATCAAGGACATGCGCCGCATCATAAGGCGGCACAGCTTGCCGTAGCGCCCATCGTCGCAGCAGGCCTTCAGATATTCGTACACCGCGTTGAAGCGCAGGCACTGGCCGATCATCAGACGGCAGCCGCTTTCTCTCGCGGCGGCCAGCATTTCCTCACAGTCGGCAGAGGATAGCGCCATCGGCTTTTCCGAAAGGACGTGCTTGCCCATCTTCAAAAAGCGGACGGCGTACTCCTTGTGGAGGTAGGTGGGCAGACAGATGTCTACCATATCGAACTCCTCGCCGGCAAGAAGTGCGTCAAGCGAGGTGTAGGCGCGTGCCCCGCAGGGGAGCCCTGCCGCACCCGTGCCGGTATTGATCTCAACCGCATCCGAAAACTTTTTCGGATTGATGTCCAAGGCGGCCACAAGACGGACGGGGGCCTCCTCTTTTTCAAGGATCGCGTACCCATTGGCGTGCGCATGCCCGATCCCGCCGTAGCCGATCAGGGCAACTCTGACTTCCTTCATAGTCTCTGCTCCTTTTATTTTTTAAAACGATATTGCTATTCCACTGTCTTTAGGATATAATAAAAACGGAAATTTGTCAAGCCATTATCTTGCAAAGCTATCATACGATCTTGCAAAAAGGAGAGCTTCTATGAGCAAGCACGAAAGGCATATCCTGTCGGACGGGCGTCTTCCCTTCATCCTGCACGATTACCGATGTCAAAGGGGAGAGGGGGCCGCCTACAGCAACTGGCACGAGAACCTGGAGCTTTTGTATTTTCTTGAGGGGCGTGCCGCCGTCACCAGCAACGACCTGCGCATTGAGGCCTCAGCGGGTGAGATCGCCGTGATCAACGCCAATCACATCCACGCTATCGCCGCCCTGACCCCCATCCGCTATATCGTCCTGATCGTGGATCGCTCGTTTTGTCTTTCCAACCATTTCGATACCAACGCCGTCCGCTTCCGCCCCTTGGTGCGTGATTGTGAGATCTCCGGGCTACTTGACCTTTTGACGGCAGAATACCGCGAGGAGGAGGCCGCCCATCGCATCCCCCTGATCCGCGCGCGGGTGCTTACCGTGCTGGCGCTTCTGCTCTCGCGCTACCGTGAGGAGGAGGGGGTGGGCGCCTACAGCAACCACCTGCTTGCCTCGATCAAGCGTGCCCTTGGGCATATCCATGCCGAATATCAGCACCCGCTTACGCTGGATGGGCTGGCCGCCACGGCGGGCATCAGCAAATACTATCTTGCGCGCGAGTTTCGCCGTCTGACCGGGATGACGGTGGTCGGCTATCTCAACTCACTGCGGTGCGAAAAGGCCAAGCCCCTGCTTTCGGAGGGGGGCGAAAGCATTGAGGAGGTCGCACGTGCCGTCGGCTTTTCGGGGGCGACCTATTTTGCACGTGTCTTTAAGGAAAGCGTGGGGATGCTCCCCTCGGAATACCGTGCCGCCGCACACTGAGCGTGCCGCCTGGCAAAAGCAAAAAGGAGATACCCTTGGCGGGATATCTCCTTTTTCTATAGAGAAGCCTTACTCGGCGGAGGGCTTTTTCTTTTCGCTTACGCGGCGGTAGAGGGCGGTAATGCCGACCCGTGCATAATACGCCGCAAAGAAGAGCGCGGCCACCACAAAGCCGAGGACGAGGATACGCGTCCAGATATCGGGGGCGATCTTCATAAGGACATCCATCAGCGAGCCGCCACCGTCCATCGTGCCGACGGCAAGATAGAGGTAGTTCGGGTTATAGCCGGGCTCCATATCCGCCACAAGCTCGGGGAATTTGAAGTTGGCAAGGATGGCAAGCGGTGCCAGAACCGCCAGGAAGGCGGCCGCCTTCAGCATACCGGTCTTTTTAGAGCGGAAGCCGTGCACAAAGGTCATGTAGAATACGGCGATCGGCGGCAGGATATGCTCAAGCCAGAATTGATAGTAACGGTAGTAGCCGGGGCCCGTCGTAGAAATGACGGCCGGGGTCATAAGCGGGAAAATGCCAAGCGTTAAGGCAATGAAGAAGCAGATATCATACATGGCGCGGCTCTTTTTGAAGAGCATGATAGCCGCAAAGATGCAGGTCCAACCGCAGATCTGCAGGGGGAGCTTATCCAGGGTGTTGAACTCTCCCAGCTTACCCGGGCCTACGTACGAGATCCGCCAATAATAGGACATTTCGCAAATAATCAGGGAAATGCCGAGCGCATACCGAAGATTCTCCTCATGCTTCCAATTGCGGAGCGCCTCCCGATAGCGGAAGATGAGATAGATCACAACGCCCATAAGAACGATGGGGGCAAAGTGCGCAAGGGACCAGTACTTGAAGTTCCCTTCCTCACCGTACCCAAAAAAGCCTTCGCTGAAAAAACGTGCCCAAACAAGTCCTTCCATGTCAGTCTCCTTTTCAGATATGCAATATTGCCACGGGATATTATAGCACATCCCGCGAAGAAATTCAAGCCCCGATGCAAATCTTGCCGTTTTTTATCGGATCGGCAAAAAAAACGCCGCCGCCCCAAGAGGAGCGGCGGCTTCTATTTGGGATAAAAAGCTCTTACTCTTCGACGGCCGTAGCGGCATCGTAGATAGCAAGCACCTCGTCCGAAGGGGCCTTGGTCACAAGCGTGGTGACCACAGCGGCGATCGCACCGACGACCGCACCCGGGACGATCTCGTAGATGCCGGTCGGGCCGGTCAGCGCGAAGAGCCAGACAAGGTCCACAATGGCACCGGCGAGGATACCGGCCAGAGCGCCCGCGTAGTTAAAGCGGCGCCAGAAGAGGGAAAGCACCACCACAGGGCCGAAGGCGGCACCAAAGAGACCCCAGGCATTTTCCACCATGCCCATGATGTTAGAGGCCCAGGAATCGGCCTTACCGATACCCGAGGCGGCAATGACAAAGGCGATCACGGTGACGATGGCCACCACGATACGGCCGACCCAAAGGGTCTCCTTTTCGCTGGCCTTGTTCTTGCGGATCATAGGCTGATACAGGTCACTGGTAAAGGCCGAGGCGGCAACCAGCAGCTGAGAGTCGGCCGTGCTCATCGAAGCGGCGATGATGGCCGAAAGAAGGATACCTGCGATAAAGCCGGGGAAGGTGTCCACAACGATCTCGATAAAGATGCGCTCCTGCGTGCCGGGGAGAAGCTTATCGGCAAGAGAGGCACCGTCCGAAAGGAGGTAGGTACGGCCGAGGATGGCGATAATAGCGGCGGCGCCAAGCGAAAGCACGACCCACACGCAGGCCACGATCGCCGACTTTTTCACAACCTTTGCATTCTTGATGCCCATAAAGCGAACGAGGATGTGAGGCATGCCGAAATACCCAAGCCCCCAGCCGAGCCCGCTGACGATCTCAGCAAAGCTGGCCTTGAAGGGGTTCGAGCCGAAGGCGGTGACACCGTCCTTGAAGGCCCCTGCATATACCTCGTTGAAATCACCGACCGCCATCACGATCGGAACGATAAGCAGAGCGCAAAGCATCATAATGCCCTGGAAGAAGTCGGTCCAGCACACGGCCTTGTAGCCGCCGAGGAAGGTGTAAACAAGAACAATGGCGGCAAAGATGGCCATTGCCAGAAGCTCCTTACCCACAAGCGCAGGCAGAACCTTGGTAAAGACGGCCATACCGGCGTTGAAGGCCGAAGCCACGTACACGGTGAAGCTGATGAGGAAGATCACAGCGCAGGTGATCTTGAGGGCGGGGTTCGAGGAGGCGAAACGGTTGGTCAGATACTGCGGCAGGGTGATCGAATCGCCCGAGGCCGCCGAGAAGCGGCGCAGGCGGCGGGCAACCAGGATCCAGTTGGCGATGGTACCGAGGGCAAGACCGATACCGATCCACACCTGGCCAAGGCCGAAGGCGAGGATCGCCCCCGGGAAGCCCATCAGAAGCCAGCCGGACATATCCGAGGCCTGAGCCGACATAGCCGTGACCCACGGCCCCATCGCGCGGCCACCGAGGAAGTATTCCTTATCCCCACCCGACTTGGAGCGGAGGAAGAAGAAGAAGCCGATGCCAAGCATCGCAATAAAGTAAAGAATAAACGCGACGATCATGTTGAGTATCCTTTCAAAATGTAATACCCCGTAAGTATAGCACACTTTTTGCAAGAATGCAATAGAGAACTCGTTTCGAAACGGAAAAAGAACGGATTACTTAAAAATCCGCTCTTTTTCTTTATATTTCAATAAAAAAACGTATAGACCGAAAACAGAACAAAAAACAGTACAGAAAATTATTTTTTCGCAAGGCGTATCCCGGCAAGGAATTCCGGCATGGTTTTGCCCGCATAGTCACGCAGGGAATATTCCCCGTTTGAGAGGCACCAATCGTAAAGCAGGGCCCGCTCGCACATAGCGTACAGCTTAACAATATCCCCGGCCGAGCGCTCGCCCGTCAGCTCGCCGCGCTCCTGCCCGCGCAGGACAATGCGGCGGAGCAGCTTGTAATACACCCGCTCACGGTCGAGAAGAGACCGCTCCCCCTTGACCATCAGCTGCGCCGAGATCAGGCGGGAAAGCAGGGCCACGTCTACCCGTTTTTCCACCATATCGAAAAGCTCACGGTTGAGGCGAAGCAAAAGCTCAAAGGAGTCCTCGTCCTCGGTGATCCCCCCCTCCAGCTCCTCGTATTTGGCATCAAACAGATAGGCAAGCGAGCCAAGAAGCGCATCCTTACTTTCAAAATAATGATAGAAAGAGCCCTTGGAGGTGGCAGACCGCGCGACGATATCCTCCACGGTGGTACCGTCGTAGCCGACCTCGTAAAACAGCTCCCACGCCGCCTCAACAATGCGGGATTTGGTATTCGAGCGTTTCATTCCTCTTCCTCCTCGGTATGGCGACACCAGAAGCGCCGCAAAAATTCAGCCAGAGAGCGATTGTTGCCGACAAAGGTCAAAGAGCGCCAATGCGGGGGCAACAGCGGGCGGTAGGTGGGGGTGGCAAAGCGATCGTCGATCAGCACCACCGTGCCAACGTCCCGCTCGTCCCGTATGACCCGCCCCGCCGCCTGCAGGACACGGTTCATGCCCGGATAAAGATAGGCGTACTCCCGCCCCTTTTCGGATTTCTCCTGAAAATAGGCCGCCATCTCCTCACGCACAGGGTCGGGCGTGCCAAGGCCGACACCGATAATGACAGCACCGATCAGCCGATCGCCAGAAAGGTCGACCCCCTCCCCCCAGATGCCGCCAAGCACGCAAAGGGCAACCACCGGCCTTTCGGGATCCTCAAAGGCCGAAAGAAAGGCCGCACGGTCGGCAGGGGTCATCGTGCGCTCCTGCCGCACGGTGGAAAGCTCGGGCGCGATTACCGAAAGGGCGGTGTGCAGGCGCCCAAGATACGCAAAGGAGGGGCAAAAGACCATATAGTTGCCCCGCCGCGCACGCGCCGTCACGGCTACGGCCTCGGCCACCTCGGCAAGGCTTTCCTCACGGTCGGCATAGCGCGTGCTGATCTTATCGAGGACGGCCACGGCAAGGTTGTCCCGCTCAAAGGGTGAGGGAAGCTCCAGCATCTCGGAGGTGGCATCTCCGCCCAGGATATCGCGGTAGTAGGAGATCGGGGAAAGTGTCGCCGAAAACAGAACGGCCGAGCGGCCGTCCGACAGGGCACGGTCGATCACCCCCGCAGGGTCAAGACAAAGGGTGCGGAAGGAGACGCCGCCCTCCGCATCCCGGGAAAGCTGAAGGCGGAACCCTTCGTCATAAGCTGCCAAAACGTCAAGTATTGTTTTCAGATCATAATATTTCGCGCGTATATGCCGCCGAAGCTCGGGCTGGATACCGCGCTCGCGCACGAGGGCGGCAAGCGGCGTAAGGAGGGCGGAAAGCCGAAGCGGCAGTCCCTCGGGCAGGGTGCGGCGCACCTCCCCCTTGCCCCCCTCGTGCGCGGTGGGGGCAAGCTCGGCATGGATGTATGCGATCAGCTCGCACAGGGCGGCGGCCGCCTCGGCGGCGGGGGTATCCTCCCCCCGGGGCTCGGGCAGGCGGAACCCCTCCAGCTCACCGGTCGAAAGCGAGACGGTAAAGGTCTCTCTCACGCGGTCGCCAAGATTGTGCGCCTCGTCGATCAGAAACGAGAAGCGCCCACCGGACACAAAGTATCTGGCCAGCCGCACGGCCGGGTCAAAGAGGTAGTTATAGTCGCAGATCACAAGATCGGCCGTCATGCTGTAGCGCAGGGAAAGCTCATGCGGGCAAACGCCATACCGCCCCGCCACCTCGGCGATCTCCTCGGGGCCTATCAGGGGGCGATCCATCTCCAAAAGCGCCGCGGCGGCCATATCCTCCCGCGCCGCGCCCCCCTTCTTACGCTCGCAGGGCATCCCCTCACGGCAAGGCCCCCCCTTTTGCGGGCAAAGCCGCTCCTTGGAGGCAAGGAGAACGGTACGCAGGGCCCCGTCCTTGCCAAGCAGGGCGGCCGTCTCTGCCGCCATCCGGGCGGCCGTTGCCTTAGCCGTCAGATAAAATATCTTATCGCATCTGCCCTCCCCCATCGCACGGACGGCGGGATAGAGGGTGGACACGGTTTTTCCGATCCCCGTGGGGGCAGAGACGTACAGGCGCTTGCCGCGGCACACGGTACGGTACACGCGCCCGATCATCTCCTCCTGCCCAAGCCGCCGCTCCTTGTACGGAAAGCGAAGCTTGCGCATCTTCGGCAGGCGCTTTGTCACCCGTGCGATCTCGGAGGCGGCATAAAGGGCCACGGCCGCCGCCGCACGCTCAAAAAAAGCCTTCAGCTTAGCGGCAGTGGGGCGCTCCTCCACCGTCTTGGCGGCACCGCTTTCGGTATCAAGGTAGGTGATGGCAAGGCGGGGCGGGGTCTTGCCACCGGCAAGGGTGCCAAGGAGATAGGCCTCGGCACGGGCGGCACGCACCGTCTCGGGTGAAAGGTGATCCGGGTCCTGCGTGCAGGGCAGGATCAGGGTCAGGGTCCGCTCGCGCCCCGTGCCCTGCAGGGCGTCTGCCACCCCCTCCAGGCGAAAGCTGTGGCCACCCGAGGGAAAGCCGCCCGAAAGCACGACCCCCTCGCCGGGGTAGCCGAGCCGCTCACGGGTGGCCGCCCCGACCCGTCCTGCAGGCAAAAGCTCCTCCCCCGGGGCAACCCCCACGTAATGCAAAAGAGAGAAGGCCAGCATCTCACGCACCGTCAATAGGATCTCGCCCGTTTCTTCGCAGTATTGCATGCTCCCTCTCCCTTCCTTATATTCCTTTTTCATTGTATCATACCCGCCCCCGGCTGTCAAGACGCTACGGGGGTACTTGACAGGTTGCAGACTGGCAGATATTTTTCCGGGAATCGAAAACTTCACCCAAAAAAATTCAAAACTTTTTTCGCATACGATATTGACACATCCAAGAAAATTTGATATGATATCTCTCGCAGAAGACGACGGCTGTACTTTTTGCGGATGCGGAGTATGTATTGCTTAGTTGAATACAAGATGTTGTTATTCGACCCAACTCTTCAAAAAACATCGGCGACGGCATTATTTATATGATCCCGAAGCCCTCCTGAGGATTCTGCATACGGATCATACCGTTCCAAAACAGAATCTAATAGGAGGCTATTGCTATGTCTATGTACAGACACAGGGATGGTCTATTTTGGCCGTCCCTTTTTTCTATCTCCGGAGAGAAAGAAAAGAAAGACTTGTTGAAGTGGATCGAAGAATATCGCATCGACTACGCCTCACAAGGGCTCGCATACGTACTGTTTGAAGTTTCCAGCATGAACCATTCCGAATACAGAGCCGACGATCCATGTATGCAAGCCGCATGTGAGCACGTTGCCTTGAAATTTATGCTCTGTGATTCCGATCTTGCAAAGGATCTACTGGGCGAAGAAGAGCTTGCAAAGGCAAACGAGGTTTACGCAAGGAAACAGTACAACAGCAAGCTGCTTCAAAAGCTTTTGTGTGATTTTCTAAATCTCTTGCTTAAGCAACGCGGCAAGAACAATTTAGGAAATCTATTTACAATTGCAATCATTGACGAGCTTCGCAAGGTAGAAGAGAATGAAATCAATCGTACTTACGGTGATTTGAAGAAAACAATCGAGAAGGTTGCATCCGGTGTTAAAAGCAATTGCTACTACGAAGCTGAGCGCTCGTTTTATGACCCTATCAAACCTCTAAACGATTCTTTGAATCAATTTCTTTTGAATAAGTTAGGTTATAATTTTAACCAAGCCAACGAGCGCCACACAGGCAATGGAATGAGCACACTGTTCTGCAGTTACGAGCAAAAGGTAAGCAACAGCATTTTGCAGCTTGCTCTTGTCAATGAGAAATCTTTTTGGGAAAAGCACGAGAACTTCGGCGTTATCGTATTTCTTAACGAAATTGTCAAGCTGAACGACATTCGTCACGCTGAAAAGGTGATCTCCTTTATCGCAGAGAACCTGAAAAAGATGGCGCATATGGATCTTGTGTTTGAGCACGGTTTCCCTCTCTGGATGTCAAAATACGATGAACTTGTGGAAAGCCTTGAAGATCAGGCATTCAGATTTTCTTTCAAACGACTTGAGGCTTATTGCGACCTCTCAAAAATAAAGAACATACCGCTTTGCCATCCGATGAGCGAAGCAGATCCTGCCTTCTTTGAAATTGGCAAACACGTTTGGGAGCATTTTATTCGCGATTATAACTATCCGAACGACTTTGAGGCAGTCGAGTCATATTTCGTAAGTGAAGTTAACCGCTTTATATCCGGCGAAACGCATGAGCGCAATGACATTGCCGTTATTCTGGATGCCACAATTTTCAGATATGCCGCTGATAACGAGGATCGTAGACTATTTTCTGCGTATCATCCCGATTGCTTCTCTTCTGAAAACATTTGGAAACGTGTATACCTTAAGGCTTATGCCGTCACACTTCTTTCCGATAACGAACAAATGCAATTTTCCTATTTGCAAAGAATCTTTGTGGATTTGATAAAAGCCGTTGAAAGGCGAATCGGAATATGCACCGTTCATCAGCTCGATACCGGGGCGCGTGAGAAAAATTTTGAAGAATTAAAGAAGCTCCTTGGCGCATACGGCATCGAAGCAACAAACGAGCACAAGGACGACTATATCATTTCACTTCTTGATCGCGATACCGCGCTCATTGAAGAAGCCGATGCCTTCCCTGTTCTTGAACAAATCGGTGATGCAATATACGGACTTGCCGTCGCAGAGCTATTGTTCTATGATCCCAATACCGAAGGCATGGCAGAAAAGTATGAGGATTTTACTCGTGCCGAAGCGCAAGTACTGATCTCCAAAAAGCTCGGTTTTGACAAGCTTTACTTGCAAATTGGGTTGCCGGGAAAATATGTTGAATTTGACACTTTGTCTTTCAATGCCGATATCTTCAATACATTGCTTAGGAATACAGATGTTTTTAATTACGAAAAAATTGAAGCGCTAAATCGCGAAAAATATTTCGCCGATTCTCTTGAAATGATAATCGGTTCTGTCTACCGTGATTTGGGTATTGAGAAAGCCATCGGCTTTGCAAAGAAGCTGCTTCTTGCCACCTTCCCCAAACAACTGCACAACGAGGTACGCCCGACAGAAGAAAATAAGCATAACAAAGACATCGATATGGACTATTGGTCAAGAATACTCCCTTCTCCTTTCTCTGTTATGACCGGCGAGCTTCACACACTTTGGAACGCCCTTAACAAGGTGATTCTGATTGCTTCACTTGGCACTGATGATAAGGACAAGCGAAACTACATTACAAATAGCTTCAGCAATACGGCTATTTACGGAGAAAGCCACAACTACGGAGCAACGTGGGCTTTCCATGACTATCTCAACAACGGACTTATGTCTGTGCTTGAGAAATACGGCGAAACGATTCGCGACAACTATAAAAACAACAAAAAATTCTAATCAAACGGAACGGTATGATCCTCCAAATCATTTTTAGGAGGATTATATGAAAAAATTTCACGTGGTAAATTACCACATAACCAACCGTTGCAATTATCATTGTTCCTACTGCTTTGGCAAGTTTGATGAGCAAAAAGATCCATCTCTGGCCGATGCCCAAAAGATCATCCGCAATATTGCCGACTATTTTACACAAAACAATATCAAGGACGGAAGAATCAATTTCGCAGGCGGTGAACCAACGCTGTACGAGCATCTTGATGAACTCATCGATTATGCAAGTTATCTCGGACTTTCGGTATCAATCGTTACAAACGGCTCTTTGCTAACGCCTGAGCGCATTTGTTCGTGGCAAGGCAAGGTTTCGTGCATTGGAATCAGCATTGATTCAATCGATTATGCTACCAACATCACAATTGGAAGATGCTACAAAAATAAGGTTATAGACCTTCCCAATTGGGCTGACCTCGCAAAAGTTATTCACGAGTGTGACATCCATTTAAAGATCAACACGGTGGTTTCGAGGTTGAATCTTTGCGAAGATCTTTTGCCTTTGTATCAAGCGTTAAAGCCCAAAAAAATCAAGTTGTTTCAAATGCACCTGATTGATGGCATCAACAACCGAGCAAAGCCATACAGAATTACCGATAGCGAATTTGAAGGCTTCTGTGAACATCTAAAATCATACGCTTCGGTGATTGTTGCCGAGCCTTGCGGCAGCATGGAAAATTCCTATCTGATGATCAACCCAGAAGGAAAATTCCAGCTTAACAATAATGGTTCATATCAAACCTTCGGCGATTTAAACACAACCTCTCTATCAGAGATACTGAAAACAGTTCCCTTGGACTCTGAAAAATTCAGTTCCCGTTACACAAAGGAGGAACTGAAATGAGTGCATATACGGAGCTTAACATCAAAGAAGGAATGCCGCCTGTATGCGAGGCGATGGATTATTTAAAGAACTCTCTTGACAGGTGCCGTCGCAACAGATACAAGTGCATCCTCGTGATACACGGATACGGAAGCACCGGCAAAGGCGGAGCAATTCATGACAAGGCTCGCCAGTGGTTGAAGGCACAAGAGCGAAACGGCAAAATCAAGTCCGTAATCTTCGGCGAAGATTTCTCTATTTTCAATTTCAAGTCGTTGGAATTGAAAAATCGATATCATGAGTTAGATCCACTCATGAAAGTTTGCAATCACGGTGTAACGGTGGTTGAATTATAACATTTAAGGCGTTCAGCGCAATTTTGCGGTGAACGCCTTTTTCTCTGATCAAAAAGCTTGTTTTTGCCCGCTTTCGGAGATGAATAAGCGCATTTTTCCGCATTTCTCTTCACTTGCACAACTTCAGGACTCATCCCGGCCTCAAGAGCATTGCCCCCGGCTGTCAAGACGCTACGGGGGTACTTGACAGCGCCCGCGCAAGATGATATAATGTCCCTCGTAGCTTTCGGAGGTATCACATCATGAATAAAAGCTTAAAGGGGAGCTTTGTTCTCCTTCTGTGCGCCATGATCTGGGGCTTTGCCTTTTCGGCACAGGATATGGCCGCCGCGCATCTTCCGGTCTTTACCATCGGCGCGGTACGCTCGGCCGTTGCCACGGTTTTTTTGGCCGCTCTGGTCATGGTTCTGGACAAGACCTCAAAAAACGGCCGCTGTCTCCTTTCCAAGCATAAAAATCCGCTGACACGGCGTGAGCTTCTCGGCGGTGCGGCCTGCGGCGCGGCGCTTGCCATTGCCACCGCCTTTCAGCAGGCGGGCATTGCCACCTCGGGCCCCGGCAAGGCCGCCTTTATCACCACCATGTACGTGGTGCTTGTCCCGATCCTTTCTGCCCTTCTCTTCCGCCGCCGCACCCGGCTGCTTCTTTGGTTGGCGGTGGCCATCTCGCTTGTGGGGCTTGCCCTTCTGACCCTTGGTGAGGATCTCACCCTGGCGGGGGGTGACATTCTGCTTTTGTGCTGTGCCGCCTGCTTCTGCGGGCAGATCCTGCTTGTCGACCTGTTTCTCCCCGGCTCGGATGCCGTCCGCCTTTCGATGGTGCAGTTTGCTGCGGCCGCCGTCCTCAACACCCTGCTTGCCCTTCTGTTTGAAGACATCTCGCTTGCCGCCATCGGGGAGGCCATCCTGCCCCTTTTGTACCTCGGCGTGATGTCCAGCGGATGCGCCTACACCCTGCAGATCATCGGTCAGCGCTACTGCCCGCCCGCCCCTGCCGCCATCCTGATGAGCACCGAATCTCTCTTTGGCGTGATCGGCGCCGCCCTGTTTGTGGGGGAGGTTCTCTCACCGCGCGAGTACATCGGGTGTGCCGTCGTCTTTGCGGCGGTCATCCTTTCCCAGCTTCCGCCGAAAAAGGAAAAGGCCTGATCGCCCGCCGTCAAAAAGAAAAACACTTGCACCGCGTATTACGGACTGCAAGTGTTTTTTGCTATGCGGGATCACTGATAGAGCGCCTCTGTCTGCGCCTCAAGGCGCGAAACGATCTCTTCCTCCTGTCTTGCGTTTTCAAGATACACACGGTACAGCGAAACCGCCCATTCGTATTGGGCAAGGCCGCGCCTTTCCTCGATCGCGCGGGTCCAATAGGCAATGCGCCCGTCAAGGTCAAGCCCCTCTGTCTCGCTTGCCTGGTGCGGGTCTACCCAGCGGATATTACGAAGCACCTGCTCGGTGGCGAAGCGCTCGGCAATGACGGGGGAAAGCGGGGACTCCTGCCAGCCGGCCGTAAGGGCCGCGGCCGTGGGAATGGCAACCGGCAACCCCTGAGCGGCCAGAAAGAGGCGTGCCATGATGCGCTGGCCGAGAGGAGAGGCGTGGATACGGTCGACCGTGAAAAGCGAAGGACCGTCCATCGCCAAAAGCTCGCCCTGCAGGGTCTGGAAGGGGGTGAGATAATCGACGGTATGCCTAAGCATCCCCGAAAGGGCACGGCAGTTCTCAGCAAACAGCGAGGCCAGCACTTCGGTTGCCCCATAGGTACGCAGGCCGGGGTCGACAGGAGTATCCCGCGGCGGGGTCAACTCATCCCGCCCGATCGACGAGCAAAGCGTCACCGGGATGCCAAGCCCGCAGAGGCGCTCTACCAGCTGCTTCATAGCCGCAAGGTGACGGGCGCGGCGGTCGGCCGCCTCGGCCAGCTGCTCGCTTGTCGGATGCTCACGGTAGAGCGCATACTTGATGTCGTTTGTGCCCAGCATGATCACTGCCTCGGTCGGGCGGGCACGCATGACGTCGGCCTCAAACCGTTCAAGCGTGCCTTCGGCGGTGTCACCCCCCGTGCCAAGGTTGAAGATCTTGACGCGTTTTTTCGGCAGATGCTCCCGATAATACTCCTGGATATAGCTTGTTGCGGGACTGCTATGCGTGATCGAATCGCCGATAAAAGCCACACGGGCATTGTCAGAGAAGAGCTTAAGGTCTGCTTTTTCTGTCATATGCGTAAACCTTCCTTTACAATAACCTCGCCCGTCGGCGTATAGAGTGCATCGGTCAGCACCATGTATTCCTGCAGGTAGGCCTCCTGCTTTTCGGCGTTATTCACGTAGTTTGTATACATGCTGATGAAATAGGGAGGAAGGTCTGGTTTTTTCAGCTCCTCCTGCCAATAGGCGATGCGTCCGTCAAGGTCAAGCCCCTTCGTTCTGTCGGCCTGGTGGGGATAGACCCAGGAAAGGTCACGCCAGCGAAGCCCTGTCGAGCGCCGCTCACGCAAGGCGCGGGGCAGCACCCTCTCGTGCCATCCGGCGGCAATCGCCTCGGCTGTCGGAAGGGTGACGGGCAGCCCCTGCGCGCGGAGCAGGATGCGCGCCATCATCACCTGGCCAAGCTCGGAGGGGTGGGTACGGTCGGGCGCAAAAAGCGAAGGGCCGCCGATGGCGCAAAGCCCGGCCTGCAGGGTCTGCATCGGGCCAAGGTAATCGACCGTATTCTTCAAGGCATCCTCGCCGATGGCGGCAAGGTTATCGCGAAACATCCCGTAGAGGGCGGCCGTTGCCCCGTAGGAAAGGTAGCCGCCGTCCCCCGCCGTATGCTCATCCCGCCCGACCGACGAGCAAAGGGTGACGGGAAGGCCCTGCTCACGCAAAAGGCCAACAAGACGGACGGTGGCCTCCAGATGCCGACGGCGAGCGGCGGTGCGCAGCGCGATCTGCTCGGCCGTCGGAGTCAGCGAGCCATAGGCCGGGACGCTCATATCGTTGACGCCAAACATGACGACCGCCTCGGTCGGCTTGACCGAAAGGATCTCGGCAACGCGAGCCTCGGCGCACGCACCCGCCGCCGTATCCCCCCCTGTGCCGAGGTTAAAGATCTTGACCTGCCTTTCGGGAAAATGCGAAAGATAATATTCCTGCAGATAAGCAACGGCCAGCCCCGAATGTGTGATGGAGTCTCCCACCATTGCTACACGGGCCCTTGGCGCAAAAAGTTTTTCCTTCATCGCTGTCTCTTCCTTTCCTTTTGTTGCTTACATTATAGCCGCAATGCAGAGAAAAGTCAATCATTTTCGCGGCAGCACTTGCATTTTTTCGCGCTTTGGTGTATGATGGAGGAAAGCTTTTTTTAAGGAGAGGTCCGCATGAGTCAGAGAATGCTTTTTGTCACGCTCCTGCTATTTGCCGAGCTGACCCTGGCGGTCACGGCCGGGCTTTTCGGCGGGATCCCCGCCCGCCTTGGTATGGCGGCGGCCTTTCTTCTCCCGCTGCTCCTTCTTTTGCGTGCACCGGCAGGCACCCCACCCATCGCCCTCCGCCCGAGCCCTACCGCCCGCCCGGCGCTCCTCCTTTTGCCCCACTTCATCCTTCTGACCGCCGCCGTCTCGGCGCTCTCGGCCTTTCTTTTCAACCTCCTCGGCCTTCCGCATACGGGGGCAACCCCGATGCCTACCCCGTGGGCGGCCGTCCTCTTTGATGCGGCCATCCCCGCCGTTTGCGAGGAGATGTTTTTCCGCGGGGCGATCTTCGCCGCACTACGCCCTATGGGGCGGCGCGCCGCCATCCTTGGCTCGGCACTTCTGTTTGCGCTGATGCACGCCAATCCCGCACAGCTTGCGTACGCCCTGGTCGCGGGGGTCATGCTTGGGCTTTTGTATGAGCTGACAGGCTCTCTTCTTTACCCCGTGCTTTTCCATTTTGCCAACAATCTCGTCTCTCTGCTTTTCCACTTTGTCGGCCACACTGCCCTCCTTATCGGCGCCCTGGCAGTGGCGGCCGCCGTTTGCACACTGCTTTTACTGCCCACCCTCCGCAAGGCCACCCGGCCCGCACGTGAGACGGCGCCATGGGGATTTTTACGCGAGTTTTTCCTTTCGCCGCTTTTGCTTTGGCTGGCGGTCATTCTGATCTTAACGGTTCTTTGAGGTGTATGATGAGTCAGGAAGAATTGGATCTTATGTATATGCGAAAGGCCCTGGAGCTGGCGCGCGAGGCCGCCGAAGCCGACGAGGTCCCGGTCGGGGCGCTGATCGTGTACGAGGGGCGGATCATTGCCGCCGCCCGCAACCGCCGCGAAACCGACAAAATGGCAACCCACCATGCCGAGATCTGCGCTATTGAGGAGGCCTGCCGCGTGCGCGGCGGCTGGCGCCTGCCCGACTGCACCCTGTACGTCACGCTGGAGCCCTGCCCGATGTGCGGGGGTGCCATCGTCAATGCCCGCCTGCCGCGCGTGGTGTTCGGCGCGTACGATCACCGCGGCGGGGTCTTCGGCTCGGCTACCGATTTCAACGCCCTCACCTTCAATCACCGTCCGGACGTGACGGGCGGCGTGCTGGCAGAGGAGGCGGCCGCCATCCTTTCCGCCTATTTCAAAAAGAAGAGAAACCAACGCCCGACCGACACGGATGCAACCGAAGCTTGATATTTCATGAAAAGAGCGACACCCGTCCCGCCGGCAACGTCGCCCTTTTTCTTTTGCCCCCCAAGGACTGTGCCCCCGGCGCGCCATATCCTGTGCATCTTCGCAAAAAGGGGTTGAAAAGAAGGGGGGCTTTGTGGTATAATGATACCGTATGAAATTAGAGTATCTTGAATGCGGAAAAATCCTTGCCGCCCACGGTGTACGCGGTGCCGTAAGGATCGAAGTGTGGTGCGACTCCCCCGCGATCGCCGCCGCCCTCCCGACCCTGTATTTTCGTCAGGGTGTCGGGCCATACACGGGCCGCCGGCTGTTGCATGCCTCGGTGCACAAGGGGGGGCTTTTGGCCACATTGGAGGGGATCACGTCCCCCGAGGAGGTTGCCCCCCTGCGCGGGGTAACGGTATACGCACGGCGCGAGGATCTTGACCCGCGCGGTGAGCGTGTTTTCCTGGCCGAAACGGTTGGCCTGCCCGTCCTGCATGCAGAGGACGGCCGCCTGCTTGGCCACGTGCGGGAGGTGGACACCTCACGCAAGACGACCCTTTATATTATTGAGACCGAGGGCGGCGAGGTGATGCTACCCGCCGTACCCGAATTCGTAAAGGAGATCGATATCGAGCGGGGAATGACCGTCTGCCCGATACCGGGTTTTTTCGATGAGGTTTGACATTATGACCCTCTTTCCCGAGCTGCTTGACACCTTTCTTTCCTACAGCATTCTCGGGCGGGGGGTAAAAAACGGGTGCTTTACCTACGCCCTTCATAATATCCGTGATTTTTCGGATAATAAGCATAAAAACGTGGATGACACCCCCTATGGCGGCGGGGCGGGCATGGTGATGGCCGCACCCCCGATCGTTGCCTGCTATGAGGACATCGTCAAGGATGCCCCCGAGGACGAGCGCCGCCGTGTGATCTATCTTTCGCCGCGCGGGCGGCTTTTTGACCAGGCGATGGCGGCCGAGCTTGCCACGCTTGACCGCGTTGTCCTGCTTTGCGGGCACTATGAGGGGGTAGACGAGCGCGCCATCGGTGCGATCGGCGCCGAGGAGGTCTCGATCGGGGATTTCGTGCTTTCGGGCGGAGAAACTGCCGCCTGCGTGATCACCGATGCGGTAGCGCGCCTTTTGCCCGGGGTGCTTTCCGAGCCGATCTGCTATGAGGAGGAAAGCATTGCCTCCGGTCTTCTCGAATATCCGCAGTACACCCGTCCCTTTGATTTTCGCGGAGAAACGGTACCCGATATCCTGCTTTCCGGCCATCACGAAAGGATCGCCGCCTGGCGGCTTGAGACCTCGCTTGCCCTGACGCGTGAGCGGCGCCCGGATCTTTACGAGGCCTATCTTGCCCTTCACCCGCCAAAGCCGCCGAAAAAACCGAGAAAAAAGAAGACCCCACCCTCTGAGGGGGAGGAATAACCGAGGAAAGGAGGACCGTGCGGATGTCACGTCCCCGTAAGAAGGCCGACGCCACGGCCTCTCCGTCTCTTATATCCCGTCTGCTTGCCAAGCGCGGGGCGGATCCACTTGCCGCCCGTCTGCGTGCCGAGCGTGCCAGACGGCGCACTGCCCGCCTGCTTGGGCTGTGGCAGGCCTCGCGGCTTTACCGCGCGGTCACGCTCCTGCGGGAGCTGCTCTCGGCAACCGAGCTGCGCCACTTTTCGCTTTTGCTTGCCCCGCCCGGGCTTACCGCCCTTTTCCGCTGTCTTATCCTACCGCTTCTGACCGATGACTTTCCCATGATGGCGGCAGACGGAGCGGTAGGAGGGGTGCTGACCTTTCTTTCACTTCTTCTGGCAACCTACCGTGTCCCCTTTTCGCGCGCCGCACAAAAGGACGGTATGGTTTTGCGGTTTTTCGTGATGGCACCCTCGATCCCGCCCTCGTACGCTACCGCAAGGCGCGGCATTTCCGCCTGGATCCTACTGACGGGCGGTCTCTTTTTCGCCGGCCTGTTCCTTTTCCTCTCTCCTGCCGTGCTGACCCTTTCGCTTGTCCTGCTGATCGCCGTCCTTCTGACCTTCAACACGCCCGAGTTTGGCCTGACCCTGCTTTTTCTCTGCTTCCCCTTTCTCCCGCTTTCGTCCTACGCCCCCTGGATCGCGGCAGGCGCCGTGGCCCTCTCGCTTGTTTCGTATCTGATCAAGCTTGCCGTGGGAAAACGGCATATCCACTGGGAGCTTTGCGACCTTTTGATGCTTGTCTTTTCCCTCTTTGTGCTGTTTGGCGGTCTGCTTGCCCCGGATTCTCACACCGGCAGTACCCCGCGCGGTGCTATCCTTGCCGTGGTGATCGCGGGGGGATATTTCCTGAGTGCCAACCTTCTCACCTCGCGGCGGATGCTCTCCTTTTTCATCCGCACACTGCTTTTACCCTTTTCCCTGCTGGCCGTCGGCGGGATCCTGCGCGGGATCTCCCGGCTTTCGGGGGCGGCCCTTTCCGAAAACCCCGTGCTCCGCTATCTGCTTGACCCCCTGATGGCCACGCTGGCATCCCCCGAGGAGCTGACCACCTATCTTTTGCCGCTTTTGCCCCTTCTTTTCACCCTGCTGCTTACCCGTGAGCGCGGGCATCTTTGGTGCTTCCTTTCGGCCATCGCATTCACGGCGGCCATTGCCCTCTCCGAGCGGCCGTTTGCCTATGCGGTGCTTATCCTTTCGCTCCTCTTCCTTGTCGCGGCGATCCGCCGCCGCCGCATCTATTGGCTGATCCCGGCCTCGATGCTGGCGCCGCATCTCCTTTTGCTTATCCCCCCCTCGTCCCTCGGGATCCTGCCCACCCTTGCCGACCCCTTCGGCCTCTTTACCGCTCTTCTTTCCCGTCTTGCCCTCTGGCGGGGTGCCGTCGGGGTGATCACCGATGCCCCGATGGGGATCGGGCTTTCCTCGGACGGGGCCGTCATCCGTCAGCTGCTTTCGGCATACGGGGTGGAATCCGAGAGCCTGCACCATCTGTTTTTCAGTATCACGGTGGAGCTTGGCATCCCCGGCCTTCTCATCTTCCTTGCCCTTTTGATCTCCATGCTGGGCAAGGCACGGGATACGCGCACCATGCATGCCGAAAACCCCCTCCGCCTTTGCACGGTGGGCACGGTGGCCTCCTTGTTTGCACTGCTGCTTTGCGGCCTGCAGGGGTCGATCTTTTCCTCCACCACGGTGGTGCTTCTCTTCTCGCTTTTGCTGGGGCTTGTCACCGCGGCGCGGCGTGCCGCCCGCGAGGAGGAGATCAGCTATGCCCTGCGGGAATCGCCCGAGCGGGAGCTGGCCGGGGTCGAGGTTCGCCTTGGCCGTTCTTAAGCTACACGCGGTCGCCTTTTTTGCGAAAACACTTGACATTTTTTCCATATTCCCTTATAATGGATACAGATGTAGCAGAAATCCTATCCGAGAGGTGAACTATATGGTATCGAGAAACGTTACGGTCAAAAACACTCAGGGGCTGCACGCCCGCCCCGCAACCTTCTTTATCCAGAAGGCAAACTCCTTCAAATGCTCGATCTGGGTCGAGAAGGGAGATCGCCGCGTCAATGCCAAGAGCCTGCTTGGTGTCCTTTCCCTGGCAGTGACCAAGGGGATGGAGATCACCCTGCTTGCCGATGGGGCGGATGAGAATTCCGCACTGGCCGGCCTTACGGATCTTTTGGAGAACGGGTTGACCGATTAATAAGCTGAACAATCAAAAAAGGCAGTTGGGCGGATATTCCCCGACTGCCTTTTTGACCCGAGGAGGAAGCGCTTGGAAAACGAAAGACTGGCAACCCTGCGAAAAAAGGCCGCCGCCTTACCCGCAGAGCCCGGCATTTACATGATGAAGGACAAGGAGGGACGCATCCTCTACGTCGGAAAATCCCGCAAGCTCCGCAACCGCGTAGGCAGTTATTTTGTCGGCACGCACAACCGGAAGACCGAGCGGATGGTGCATGCCGTGCAGGATTTTGACACCGTCCTTTGCTCTACCGAAATGGAAGCGCTGACCCTGGAAAACGTCCTGATCAAAAAGCACTCTCCCCCCTATAACATCAAGCTGAAGGATGCCAAATCCTATCCCTATCTCAAGATCACGGGGGGGCTTTACCCGCGCGTGGTCGTAACCCGTGACAGGCGGGATGCCGACGGCGAATATTTCGGCCCGTATCCCGGCATCGGCGAGGCCTATGCCGCCCAGGAGGCGGTCGCACGCGCCTTTCGCCTGCCCACCTGCCGACGGCGCTTTCCCGAGGAGATCGGGAAGGAGCGCCCCTGCCTTTACGCCGCTATGGGGCGGTGCATGGCCGTCTGCCGCGGCGGCATCCGCCCCGAGGAATATGCCGAGGCCATGCGTGGGGTACGCCGTGTGCTTTCCGGCCATATCGGGGACACCGTAGCCGCGATCGAGGCGGCCATGCGGACCGCCGCCGAGGAGGAGCGCTTTGAGGAGGCCGCCCGCCTGCGGGATACCGCCGCGGCGCTTTCCCGCCTGCGCACCAAGCAACGCGTGGTGACCGATGCGGACGTGGAGTGCGATGCCATCTCGCTTTACAGTGACGAGCGCGGTTGTGTCCTGTCGCTTTTGTCTATCCGCGAGGGGGCACTGATCGCCAAGCAGGACTACCCCTTTGCAGAAAACGAGCTGGACACCCCGGATGCCGTCTTTACCTTTCTTGGCGGCCTATATACCGCCACCACCCTGCCGCGGGAGATCCTGATCGGATTTCCGTGCGAGGAGGAGGCAATGGAGGAACTTTCGGAAGCGCTTTCTGCCCTTGGCGGGCGGCGCATCAGCATCCTTTGCCCGATCCGGGGGAAAAAGAAGCATCTTTGCGATATGGCCACAGAGAACGCCCGCCTGACCCTGGAGCGCAAGGAGGCCGAGCGTGAGGTGCAGGATCGCACCGCCGTACGGCTTGCCACCCTCCTTGGCCTTGAGGTGGTGCCCGACCGCATTGA
>JAGBZZ010000215.1 GCA_017652965.1 Clostridia bacterium
ACCTTTCGAGGTGGGTTTTTGTTTTTATATTCGAGAGAACTGAGGAGCAATGAAATCTGCCTTAGACAGAATAAATCCACCAAGGTGGATGAAATCGCTGCGCGATGAAATCCGCCTTGTGGCGGACTAAGGGAGGCGGATTTGATTTCATCTGAGGTGGAACACCGAAGATTTCATCCAAGCTTGCTTGGATTTCATTCTTGCTTTTCTCAAAGATTTATGCTGTACTTATCCCAACCAAACAACGTTATTTTTTAATATGCATCTAAATCGGCTTAACACGGCTTTGCTTCTAAATCGGACACACGCCACAGAAAAAAGCACTTGCAACCGCAAGTGCTTTTTTCTATCCAATCCAAATGCTGGGTATGGAATCAACGCGCCCCGCGCGTTGTATGGCATCGCGCCCCTATTGCCCCTTGGCATACTGTGAGGGGCTGAGCCCCGTGCGCGCCTTGAAAACGCGGGAAAAGTAGTGTAAGCTCTCAAACCCTACGGCCTCCGCGATCTCGGTAAAATTCATCGCGCTTGTGCGGATCAGCTCCTTGGCGGCCACGGCGGCGGCGATCCCGTGCTGCTCAACGACGTCTTCGGCGTTCCCGAATACGATCGCTTCCATAGGGCGGCCTCGCATATCGATGGCGCCTTGTCCATCCTGACAGGCATTGCGGGCAACAGGTCGATCGCCACGGGTATGCCGGTTGACGTTCTCACGCTGGTGGATATCCCGGGCTATTCCGAAAGCTGAAAGCATATCCAAGAAAAAGCCAAGTCGCACGACTTGGCTTTTTCTATTGAACGCGGTCCGTTTTTTTACCCGCCCCTTGCGCTTGCACGATTTGTGTGCTATAATTGGCAAAAAAGATAACGGGGTGCATTCACGATGGAATATACGCTTGACCTCGGCGGCGGAAGCCTTTGGCAGATCGCCAACCGAAGCTGTGTGCAGATGATGTCTTACATCATCGACTGCCCGAGTGGCGGCACGGTGGTGATCGACGGCGGCATGTACTGCGAAGAGGATGCCGACGAGCTGTACCGACAGTTAGCGGCGCGCGGCAAGCGGGTCGACCTTTGGTTTTTTACGCATTGCCACTATGACCACTACGGCGCATGGCTCAAATTGATCGAGGACGGCCGCTTTGACGTTGACGTGGGTGCACTGTGCTTTCACTTCCCCGACCGTGAATGGCTGCTTTCAAAGGAAGACCGCGAATACACCGAGCGGCTCTTTGCGGCGCTTGACGGCTACCCCATGCCCATCCTTACGCCGCGCGCGGGGGAGGTGCTTTCGGCGGGCGGGCTCGACGTGGAGATACTGAGCGAGCCGAGAAGCTACCGTGACTATCCGAGCATCAATCCGACAAGCATTTTGCTGAAGGCGCATTTCCCGAAGAGGAGCGTCCTCTTTCTCGGGGATCTCGACGTATTTGCGGAAGAAGAGTATAAGGCGAATTTTTCGGTGGAAAAGCTACGGTGCGATATCGTGCAGATGGCGCACCACGGGCAGAAGGGGGTCAGCCGTGAGTTTTACGGGCTGATCGCACCGAAATACTGCCTTTACCCTGCCCCCGCCTGGCTTTGGGAAAACAACAAGGGGCGCTTCGGCACACACAACACGCGGGGGCAAGGGCCTTTTACAACTCTCGAGACCCGCCGCTGGATGGCCGAGATGCAGGTGATAGAAAGCTTTCACGCGGGCTTTGGCGATTGGGTATTCCGCTGACCGCGTGATGTTGGAGGTGCTTTTATGATAACCGTATGCCAAAAGGAGACCGAGCTGAGGTTTTCGGTCATGCCGCCGCTATATCTGCCCTTTTACAACCGCTGGGGCGCCAACGCCTATTACCGATACGATGCCTTTTCGCTTGACCCCTTTGACATTGCCGCGTCCAGCACGTCGGGCTCGCCCGTCCTTCTGACGCCGCAGGGCTTTTTCGGCTTTCTTAACGAGACGGGCGGCAGATTTGCCTATGACGGCAAGGGGACGCTGACCGTCACCTGCCCCGCAGGGCAGAGGCTTTACTACAACGAAAGCTGTAACCCGTATGAGGAATGGCTTGCCTATAACGAGATCATCCTTGCGGAAGGAGAAAAAAGCGAGCCGCAGGACTTTTTCGGTGAGCTTGAGTACTGCACGTGGGTCGACCAGAAGCGCTTTGCCGTCGAGGCGGGAGCGCGCGATATGCAGGCCTGCCTGAATGAGGGGTACGTCTACGACTATATGCGGCGCATCGACCGCCTGGGGCTTCCCCACGGCAAGCTGACGATCGACGACGGCTGGGACGTGATGCAGGATGCATCGGGCGGGCGGATCTACGGGAACTGGCAGATAAGCCGCGAGAAGTTCCCGCATATGGAGCGCCTTGTGCGCGATATGACAAGCGAGGGCTTTATCCCCGGGCTTTGGTTTGCCCCCTTTACCCTTACCCCGAACTGCGAGATCGCCAAAAAGCACCCTGAGCTTGTCGGGGAGGTCTGGCAGAAAAGAAGCGAGCTTGGGATCGATTGGACCTTTATAAAGCCCTCTCCCATCCTACGGGAATACTATACCGCCATTTTCTCGTATTACATCGGCATGGGCTTCAAGAAGCTGAAGTTAGATATGTCCTACGGCAAAAAGAGGGATATGAAGGCGCTCCTCAAAATGATCTACGAGACCGTCAAGGGGATCGACCCGACGGTGGAGGTAGAGGCGCATATCCCCGATATTTTCGTTTCGCGCTACTGCGACACCGTCCGCATCAACGACGTGGTGTTTGACGAGGAGGGCAAATGGCGCGGGACAACGATGGAGCATTACAAGGTGTGCCGCTATTCCTCCTCGGATAGGATCTTAAACCTTGATCACCTCGGCACGAATACGCCGATCCCGCGTGAGGCCGATTTTCTGGAGCATACCGATATGCTGCTTTCGCTTGAGGGGGGATATCCCTCTGTCTCGCTTCTCCCCGACCTTTACGGAGGAAAAACGGCCGACCGCTTTGCCTCGGCCGTGCGAGAGTGGCGGGAGCGCCGTCGGCGGTAATGCACGAAGGATCGAAGTCATGATTTTGAAAAGGAGAAAACCGCTATGTTTGAAAAGGAGAAAACCGCTATGGCAAAGGAGCTTGTGACACTCGCAAACGGGGAAACCTTGAACTATTTTTGCACTTGGATGACACAAAACCGCGTGGGGGAGGCAAAAATGGCGCTTCCCCTCAACGACCCCGCCTACACGGGTGCCGGTGGCGCGAGAAACGCGCGCGAGCAGATGAACGAGGATTTCCTCTTCGGCAAGGACGGGGTCGCCCATCTCTTCCGGGAGGTCCGCGCTTCCTTGTATCTGCTTTTGGATGACGGCTGGGACGTGCCGTACGGCACCAACCCCACGCTGGATAGCTCGATGTTCGGCTCGTTGGAGGTCGACACGGCACGCTTCCCCTCGCTGACGGGCGACCCCGCGGAACGCCTGAAGCAGTTAAACGAGCGTGTGATCGCGGCGGGCTGGCGCGGGCTTGGGCTCTGGGTATCGCCACAGCGCAAGGGAATGCGCCCCGGAGAGGCGGTCAGCCTTGACGAAATGCGCGACTACTGGCGCGAGCGGCTGGAGTGGAGCCGCTTTGCGGGGGTGCGCTATTGGAAGGTGGACTGGGGGATGCTTGCGGCGGCCGAGTACCGCAAGTGCCTGACCGAGCTTGCCGCCGAGGTCTACCCCGCGCTTTACGTGGAGCAGGCGAGGTGCACCGGCCCCATCAACGGCGAGATCGGAACCGAGAGGATACGCTTTGCGGAGGGACCCCAGGCCGAAAGCACGGCGCGACATTACGCCGACAGCCGTCTCTTCCGCTCTTATGACGTGACCGACGACCGCCTGTCGGCCACCACAACGCTTGACCGCCTTGCCTTCCTGCTTTCCTGTGATCGCGGTGGCTTTATCAACTGCGAGGATGAATTGTATATCGGCGCGGCACTTGGCTGTGCGGTGGGGGTGATGCGCAGCCGCTTCGGCGCGAAGGGCTTCGGGTTTTGCCGCCGCCTGCAGGAGGTAGAGGCCGCCGTACGCTGGATGGCGCAGGCACCGCCCTTCTGCGGTGGCACTTATCTGGAATCCCCGGAGCTGCTTTACGACAGCTGCTACTTTGAAAAGGGCGACACCTGGTATGCGGCCGCGCAGGAAAAAACGGTCACGCAGGCCGCCCCCGCCGTGATGGCGCGCAACACCCCCCTGCCCGAGGTGACGGTGGGTGAGAACGCCCCCTTTGTGATCGCCTCGCTCAATCCGGCGCGCGCGTACAGCATTGCCGCCGTGCGCCGCTACTGCCACCTTGCGGATACCGACGCCCCCGAGGTCAGCTGCAGGATCGGGAATGCCGAGCGGGTCGGCATTTTCGGCAGCTTTGCCTCGCTTACCCTCAAGCCCGACACGCCCCCTGTGCGTATTACGGCAGAGAGCCTGTTCGGAGGGGAGAGCGCGGACTTGACCTCCCGT
>JAGBZZ010000216.1 GCA_017652965.1 Clostridia bacterium
AGAGCGGCAGGGCGGGCCCCATGTGCTGCGGGCCCTGGTACATCGTGCCGACCGAGAAGGGATATTCGTCAAAGGCCTCGTCAAAGGCGTGGATGGCCGCAAGCAGGGTCTCTCTGTCGGCGTTCGGATACAGCGAGGCAAAGAGGTCGTCTGCGGGCGGGATGGGGGCATCCTTTCGTGTCATCTGCGAGACCATGGCCAGAACAGGAGAGGGAAAGCCGCCATGCGTCCAGGTCATCATCAGAATGTCGGGGTCGGCGCGCTCGACAAGGTCGCGGATGGCCTGATAGAAATGGCCGAAGGCGGGAAGATAGGGGACGGCGCAAAGCTCCCAGCTGTTGTTAAGCTGCACCTTGGCGGCGATGCGGCTTCCATGCTCACGGGCAATGCGGAAGCGGTTCATGGTGTAGTCGCTGGGGCCGGGGATCGAGATCGAGTAGTCGGCCGTCGAGACGGTCACCCCGCCGATCGTCTTTTCCTTGCCGCGCTCGCTGACGCCAAGGACGGCCACCTCCTGCGGAAGCCCCGCCACGGTGGCGGCATCGCACCCCTCCTCGCGGTCCCACGCCCAGTTGTAGGCCATGACCTTGACGTTCGGGTCGGCGGCGGTCGCGCCCTCATAGATCAGGCGGTTGACAAGCGAGAAGAGATCGCTGCGCTTTTTCTCGCGGCAGCGCGGGCAGGAGGTCTGCCCTGTCAGCTTATGGCTGTAGCAGTTGGTGTGATTTTCGGAGGCGGTGATGGTGATGTAGCCGCCAAGCCCCGGGGCAAGCTCGGTCAGGCGCCGGATGCTGCTTCTGAGGAAGTCCTGCACCTCGGGCACGGACAGGCAAAGCGAGGAGAAGCCCTCGTGGGTGACGTCACCGCGCAGGTCGGGGCGGGTCTCAAACACCTTGTCACTGACCTCGCGCGGCTCGTTGATGTAGAGATACAGCTTCAGCCCGTAGCGGGAAAGCCGCTCGATCAGCTTATTCAGCCCGCGGATGCGCTGCTCCCACCCACGGGAGAGCGAGAGATCGTACTCACAGGGGATCATAGAGTAAAGCACGGCCTGCGTCCACACCCCGTCGATGCCCAGCGCCGCATAGGCGCGGAGCAGCTCGTCCGGGAAGGAGACCTCGATCAGCTTCTCGTCAAAGAAGGTGTCGCCGTACAGCGCGCAGAAGGAATGGCAGAAGGAGGCCAGAAAGCGCGATTCGCCCTTCGGCAGGGTGATGCTTTGCGAGTAGACCGAGTCAAAGGTGAAGGGGGCAAGCGGGCGCCCCCCGACCTTTTCCCGCACCTCAAGGGTGACACGGCGGATGGCCTCGGTCATCCTCTTCTGCTCCTCTGTCAGCTCGCATACCGCAAGGGTCTTGACGGTCGGCTTTTTTCTGCCAAGCTTGACGTCGAGGAAGTCATCCTCGTGCAGGATAAAGGCAAGATACTCGCTGTCCCAGTCAAGGAGCGTGCAGATCTGCTCGTAGGTCAGAAGATGCCAGTTCGCGCGGATGAGGGTAATATAGCCGCGGGTACGCCAGGTCTTCTCGGTCTCGGGGGTGGCAAAGCCGGAAAGCCCCATGGCCTCGGCATGGGCGATCACGGTTGCCTCGTCGGTTGCCAGGACGCGCGCGGCCAGCGCGGACGTGATCATCTCATGGTTGCGGTAAATAAAGCACTGAAAAAGAGTCGGAAAGTATTCTGTTTTCAGCGGCGGTCTTTCGTCAAGCGGGAGGAGCGGGTGTGCCATGGCGGATACCTCGTTTCTTATATTATGGTAGAAATATAGCATACCTATATAGGTTCAGTATACCTTTTCGCGGGGGAAATGTCAATA
>JAGBZZ010000217.1 GCA_017652965.1 Clostridia bacterium
CGGCGCGGGCATCATCGATATGAAGGCGATCTACGACGCCTGCATCGAGACCGGTGTCTCGGCCGCCTTTGTGGAGCAGGATAACGCCCCCGACTCGGGCGATTCGGTCGGTCAGATGGCCATCAGCTTCAAGAACCTGGCTCCCATCTTCGGAAAATAAGAGGTAGCCGTCATGGCAAAGTTTATTCTTTCTGCCTTTTCGGACGAGGCGGGCGCACCGCTCAGTGAGCAGATCGCGGCGCTCAAGGAGACCGGCATCACCTGCATGGAGCCCCGTTTTATCGACGGCAAGGGGATCCTTGATCTCTCGGACGCAGAGCTGGATGCCCTGAAGGCCGCCCTCGACGAGGCAGGCATCGGCCTTTCCTCCATCGGCTCGCCGATCGGGAAATATGACATCACGGCCGAATTTGAGCCTCATTTCGAAAAATTCAAGCATGCGTGCGCGGTTGCCAAGAAGCTGGGCACCCCCCGCATCCGCCTTTTCAGCTTCTTTATCCCCGAGGGGGAGGCTCCTGCAAAGTACCGCGACGAGGTGATCGCGCGGATGACGCGGATGCAGGAATACGCCGCCGCCGAGGGGCTCATCCTCTGCCACGAGAACGAGGCCAAGATCTACGGCGAGCAGCCCGCCGAGGTCCGGGACCTCCTTGCGGCCGTGCCCGGCCTGCGTGCCATTTGGGATGCCGCCAACTACATCCTCCGCGGTGCCGACCCGATCGAGGGATATCTTGCATCGGCCGAGCGCATCGAATACTGCCACATCAAGGATGCCATCGTCTACGACAAGGGCATCATCGTACCCGCAGGCGAGGGCGAGGGCTGCATGAAGGAGATCCTGCAGCGCATCTCGGACAGCACCGATGCTACCATCTATCTGACCCTTGAGCCCCACCTCAATGCCTTTGTCGGCTACGGCGCCATTGACGACCGTGAGCTTTCCAGCAAGCACAACGGCTACGCCTTCAAAAACAACCGTGAGTCGTTTGCCTTTGGGGCGGCCGCCCTCAAAAAGCTTTTGCGCGAAGCAGGCTTTGAGGAGACCGAGACGGGTGTGTTTACCCCTATCGCCGTCAAAAAGAAGCGCTTCGGCATTCTCGGCGTTGGCAATCAGGGCAAGCATTATTCAAAGCTTTTTCGGGACGGTAAGATCCGCAATGCCGAGCTTGCGGCGATTGCCGATATAAGCCCCGAGGCCATTGCCGAGTGGAGCAAGGAGTACGGCACGATGTGCCCGGCCTACGCCTCGCTCGAGGAAATGCTTGAAAAGGCAGAGCTTGACTGCGTGATGATCGAGGTGCCCCACTATCAGCACCCCGACTGTGCCATCACCGCGATGCGCGCGGGCGTTGCCGTCCTTGTTGACAAGCCCGCCGGCGTGTACACCGCGCAGGTGGAAGAGATGTACGCCGTGCAAAAAGAGACGGGCATGCCGCTTGGCATGATGTTCAACCAGCGCACCAATCCCATCTTTGTGAAGATGAAGAAAATGATCGAGGCGGGCGTTATCGGTAGCATCAAGCGCGTTTCCTGGATCATCACCAACTGGTACCGCAACCAGTGCTACTACGACAGCGGTGAGTGGCGCGGCACCTGGGAGGGTGAGGGCGGCGGTGTGCTTTACAACCAAGCCCCCCACCAGCTTGACCTCTTCCAATGGATCGTGGGGATGGAACCGACCAAGGTACATGCTTTCTGCCACTTTGGCAAATGGCATAAGATCGACGTGGAGGACGACGTGACGGCCTACGTGGAATTTCCGAACGGGGCGACCGGCACCTTTATCTCCACCACGGCAGACTGGCCGGGCACCAACCGCCTGGAGATCACCGGCTCACGCGGGACGCTGATCTTCGATAACGCAAAGCTGACCCTTTCGATGCTCGAAACCGATGAGCGTGAGTTCTGCTTCTCCTGTAAGGAAAAGTGGGGGCGCAACCCGGTAACGACTGCCACCGTACCCGCATACGGCGAAAATTCTCAGCATGCGGGCATCATCAACAATTTTGCCGATGCGCTCCTCGGGCTTTGCCCGATCTACGCCCCGGGTACCGACGGGATCCACGGTGTGGCACTTGCCAACGCCATGCTTCTTTCGGGCTTTGAGGGTAAGACCGTGACCATGCCCATAGACGGCAAACGCTTTAAAAAGCAGCTTGACAAGCGCATCAAGGCTTCTCTTGCGAGGAAAAAATGATATGAGTACGAAATTACGCACCGCCGTTATCGGATGCGGCTCTATTGCCAAGACCCATTCCGCCTCTCTGCAGAAGAACGCAGACTACGCCGAGATCGTCGCCTACGTTGACGTTGACGAGCCCCGTGCCCTGGCCCTGAGAGATCAATATGCCCCCGGTGCCGCCGTCTTTACCGACTGGAGAGTGATGCTTGACGAGGCAAGGCCCGATGTTGTGCATATCTGCACCCCGCACGACCTGCACTGCGAAATGGCCTGCGAGTGCCTTGGCCGCGGCATCAACGTGTATCTTGAAAAGCCGATCTGCATCTCCGAGGAGGAGCTTACAAGGGTCGAAGCGGCCGCCGCCGCCTCGAAGGCCAAGATCACCGTCTCCTGCCAGAACCGCCGCATTGCGTGCAACCGCCTGTTCTACC
>JAGBZZ010000218.1 GCA_017652965.1 Clostridia bacterium
GAAACCCCGATCGGCGAGGAGGAGGACAGCCACCTTGGCGACTTTGTGGAGGACACCGATTCTCCCGCCCCCTCCGAAACCGCCTCGTATGCCCTGCTTCGCGAGCAGCTTTGCCGTGTGCTTCACACGCTGACCCCGCGTGAGGAGCAGGTGCTTAAGCTTCGTTACGGTCTTACGGACGGAAGGACTCACACCCTCGAGGAGGTCGGTAAGGAGTTTGACATCACGCGTGAACGTATCCGTCAGATCGAGGCCAAGGCACTGCGTAAGCTTCGCCACCCCTCTCGCTCTAAGTCCCTGCGCGATTATCTGGATTGATCGCGCGGGAAGGAGGTTCCCGCATGAGCAATGAAATAAATATGAAGGAATACATTGATATTCCGCTGGATGGGATGTTTACCGAGAGTGGACTCATGAGCGCCCTCGGCGATATCGATGAGGATATGGCGGCCGCCTTCCGTGATGAGGCGGGCGAGCCCGAGGACTATCCAGACGGGACAGAGCCGGAGGAGGAAGAGGACACGTCCTCGATCGAAAGCCTCCTGGCTTCCGATTCCTTTTCCGCAGACGACCCTGTACGGATGTATCTGAAGGACATAGGCAAGATCCCGCTTCTCAGCGCGGAGCGCGAGCTTCAGCTTGCTGAGCTTGCCTCGCTTGGCAACAAGGCCGCTAAGGACGAGCTGATCCGTGCCAATCTTCGTCTTGTGGTCAGTATCGCAAAAAAGCACATCGGCAAGGGGATGTTTCTTCTGGATCTTATCCAGGAGGGCAATCTTGGGCTGATCAAAGCGGCAGAGAAGTTCGATTATCGCAAGGGCTATAAGTTTTCCACCTACGCCACATGGTGGATCCGCCAAGCGATCTCACGTGCCATTGCCGACCAAGCGAGAACCATCCGCATTCCCGTACATATGGTGGAGACCATCCACAGGGTCTCCCGCACCACGCGCCAGCTTTTACAGGAGCTTGGGCGTGAGCCTACCATTGCCGAAATTGCCGAGCGGATGCAGCTGCCCGAGGAGAAGGTGTGTGAGATCATGAAGGTGGCGCAGGATCCTGTTTCTCTGGAGACCCCGGTCGGAGAGGATGAAGAGAGCCATCTTGGCGATTTCGTGGAGGATAACGAAAATCCCACACCGGCCGAAACCGCCTCCTATGCGCTCCTCCGTGAGCAGCTTCATGCCGTCCTTCAGACGCTTTCCCCGCGTGAGGCCGAGGTGATCCGCCTACGCTACGGCTTTTATAACGGACGGGTCTTGACGCTTGAGGAGGTCGGCCAACGCTTTGACATTACCCGCGAGCGGATTCGACAAATTGAGGCAAAAGCCTTGCGCAAGCTACGTTATCCGCTTCGCAGTAAGCAGCTGCGAGACTATTTAGACAACTGATATAGGCAAAGTATACAATAAAGGTGCTGCTTGTTGGTGCAATTGTCGCATTCGGTTTGAAGTTTGCGTGAATGTTCATTTTGGCCTTGACTTTGTTGAAAAAAAGTAGTATAATGATTTTTGTACACATATGCAATTTTCCTAGGAGGTTCCCAATGAAAAAAAGAGTTCTCTCTTTCCTGCTTTGCATGATGCTGGTTTTGCCGCTTCTTCTGACCTCGTGTGGTGTAACCGAAGACCCCACGCAGACCACGACGGAAGAGGAGACCCTCTATGTAAAGCCTGCCACCTTGAATTTCTACATCATCGCCGATAAGGTCACGCCTGCTGCCAAGGCCGAGATGCAGGAAGCCTTTAACACCCGCTGCAGAGAGCTGTATAAGACTCAGGTCGAATTCGTTTTCTGCACCGAGGAGGAGTATGAGGCCGTTGTAACCGCGAAGATGGAGGCTGCCCTTGCTGATGGCGGTCTTTCTGCGGCAGAGAAGTATGAGGCCGCCGAGGTCGAGACCTCGCGCGATGAGCTGAATGTTCTGATCGAGCATTATCCCGAGCTTTACAACAATCAGGTCGATATTCTCCTGATCACCAGCAAGGAAATGTACGATCGCTTCTACGAGAAGGGGTATCTGAGCGATCTGACCGATGCGCTTGCCCGTGAGAACCGCGAGATCGCCCAGCGCGTGAACACGAACCTCATTAACGGTGCCAAGGTCAACGGTAAGATGTACGCCGTGCCGAACAACGTTCTGATCGGCAAGTACGAGTACGTTCTTATCAATAAGGAGCTGGCATACGACACCAACTATCTGATCGAGAACAGCTTCCTGACGCAGGATTCCTTCACCGGCAGAATGGTGTTTGACTATGCGGCCGCCCTTGAGTTCGCCCGTGAGATCGCGGATAACAAGGCCTGGCTGATGGCAAGACCCGAGTATAGCGGCGTTTCGAACATCTATCCGCTTTCTACCGCGTTTGCCTATCCTACCGTAGAATATTTCCCGCTCAACGGTGAGAGATCTCTCTTTGGTGTGGTATATCAGTATAGCTCCACCTACACGAATCCCGTTGAGATGATCAACGTGCTGGATCACGAGTCCTACCGTGCCCACTTCGCCCTGATGCTGGAGGCTAATACCCGTAACTACTATCCTTCGGCTACCGATGTGGTGGATGAGAACACCATGTACGGTATCGTCTATACGACCGGTACCTACTCGGATGTGGCAAAATGGACCGAGGATTACTACGTTTACACGGTTGACCAGCCCCGTCTGGTTGACGATGCCCCCTTCGAGGCCATGTTTGCGGTTTCCAGCTGCACCGCCTCGCTTTCCCGCTCGATGGAGATTATCGAGGACCTGGTAGCCAATACGGATGCCGAGCTTCGTAACATTCTTCAGTACGGCGTGGAGGGGTTGCATTACACTGTCGATCCCTTTACCGAGTGTGTAGAGCGCAAGAACAGCGACTATATTATGAACGCCAACTACACCGGTAACGTTATTACCGCCTATCCCTGCCCCGAGGACGGCCGTGGTGAGAACTTTGCCACCGAGTTCAAGATGCAGAATGACACTGCGACCAGAAACCCCCTGTACGGCATGTCTCCCGACCTGCTGTGGGGCAATGTAAAGGATGAAATGGTCGCCCTGAAGCTCGCCGAGAAGGCTCGTGCCGCGATCAAGGCCGAGATCACCGGTTGGGCCAGTGATGCACCGATTCTTAAGCCCCTTGTTTCTACTGCAGATAAGACCGCAAAGAAGAACGAGCTGATTGCTTCGATCCCC
>JAGBZZ010000219.1 GCA_017652965.1 Clostridia bacterium
ACAAGTCCTACGACCACAACTGGAAATCCCCCGAGAGCGTGATCGGCATCCTCTGCCGCACCCTTTCTGCCGACTCCAGCCTTCTTTTGAACGTCGGACCGATGGCAAACGGTGCCCTCACCCCCGAGACCGAGGCCATCCTTACCGAGGTGGGCAAATGGACAAGCCGCAACAGCGAAGCGATCTACGGCGGGGTGGCAGGCAACCCCTTCCCCACTCTCTTCCCCTGGGGCTATATGGGCACCAAGGGCAATTCGCTGTTCCTGTATCTGAAGGAGATCCCCGAGGAGCTTCGCCTCTCCGGCCTTGGCGGCACGCCGACGGCAGTCACCCTGCTTGGCGCCGATGCCCCGACCGAGTTCACCTATCTTGACGGGTATCTCACCTTCCGTCCCACCGCCACCGACCTGCCGATGCCGGTCTACCGCATCGATTTTGCCGCCCCGCCCGCGATCTCCTCCGAGCTTGCGATCGACCGTGCCCGTACCTCTCTTCCCGCCGCGAAGGCCTCGATCGTCAGCCGGGAAGACCCGCACGGCGCGGCACGCCCCATCCTTTACGAGTACGACATCTACCGCTCTGACTATGCCAAGCACGGCCTGGCCGTCAGCCGCCTGGAATGCACCCACTGCTGGCAATCCTCCGAGGATCTGCTTGTCTGGGATGCCGATTTTGCCGAGGTGGGCGACTATGAGGTCAGCCTGATCTGTGCCCCCGGCATCTACGAAACAAGATGTGCCGCCCCCGAGACCGAGACCCCCTATGACCTCACGGTCGGCAAGGTCACAAAGCCCCTGCCGATCGGCGTGAAGGAAAGCTATCGCATCAGCGCGACCGGCGCCTTCAACGTCCGCCACGTGCGCGATGCGGGCGTCTATCACATCCCCGCCCCCGGCCGCTATCGCGTGATTCTGGAAAAGAAGGGGGACGAGATCGGTATCGGCATTGCCGAGGTGCGCTTTCTCAGAAAGGCGTAAGCCGCTCATCCCAAAAGCAAAGCCCTATCTGCCAATCGGCAGGTAGGGCTTTTTGTAAAGTTTTGTTATTGTTATTCAAAAATCAGTCGGGAACCTCGGTGTCTTTCACACGGTCGACCCAAGCGCGCAGCCAGGCCTCGCTCTCAAGGCCTACCCCCATGACCGAGTTTGCCTCAAAGATCATCCCGTCGATCCGCCCCTGCCGCAAAAGCGAAAGGGCGTATTCGCACTGGTACTCCATCAGGTCAAGCGATACCGGGTGGCGGGCGGGAAAATCGTACATATAGATGCCGAGCAGGATCTTCTTTTGGCGGTAGATCTCCTCGGCAGCCTCAAACCGCTCGGCAAGCCTTGGAAGCTCGGCCGATTGCCAGGTCCAGAAGGAGAAGCCGTCCACGTAGTCCATCATCCCGGGATAGGGGGTCTCGTGCCAATACCAGGTGACGTACAGATCCATCCTGCGCGGTGCTTTGTCTAGCCCCGCCCGGATGCCGCGCAGAAATTCAAGCGCACGCGCATCCCTATCCGGCACTCCATGAAAGCGGGAGCTGAGGTCATCGAGAAATTCGCCCGCAATATTCGGGTATTTCTCGGCAAGCTTGCAGATAAAGGCCTCCTCGTTTCCGATGCGGAAGCCGCCGGAGCCCGTGCCGCCCCAAAGCACCCGCTTCATGCGGGAAAAGCTTTCGGCATAGCCAAGCGCCTCCTCGCTGAAGGGGGCGGGCTCGCCGTCGCAGTTGACCATCAGCATATTTTGGGCGTCGAGAAGCATAGCCCCCTCGGCAGGGGTAATACGGGAGCGCTGGCGGTAGGGAACCGAGCGGTTGTCGGCAGGCTTCAGCCAGATGTCGTCCTGGTGCGGCCGCACCCCGAACATCCAGAATTTATCCCTTGCAAATGCCATCACTTATTCCTCCTCCCACGTGGGGATCTTAAAGGCAAAATCCTGCCAGCGGCCGCCGTTCTGCCGGTGGAGCTCCTCGGTTGCCAGGAAGAATTTCTCGACCGTGCGCGCCTTGGGATAGAACTCCACAAACTCACCCTGGTAGAAGGTGTAGAAGCGGCTGACGTCGGTACACATCCCGTAGGTCGGCAGGGAGGCCGACGGAATAAAGAACGTAAACGGCGCACCGTCCCGCGTGCCGCGGTAGGAAAGGCCTGTACGGTCAAGGGTCAGGGTGCCCTGCCCCACGATCTCGGAGGTGGCGCCCTTTTTTAAGAAGCGGTATTTTGGCAGCATACCGAGGCTGACCTCCTCGCTCAGGGAGAAGTCCTCGGCCGCTACCTCACTTGCCACCCGCTCTCGCTGCCAGCGGAACCACTCGGTCTGCGTCCGTGGGATCACGCACTCCTTGTCAAAGGGGACAAGCTGATAGGTGTCGGTAATGGTCGCGCCGTTGCCACAGGCGATACAGCGGATGCTGTTGCCCTCCCCCAGCATGGTATGCTCACGGTGGCAGCGGGGGCAGATAAAGAGCAGATCCTCCAGTCTCTTGGCGCCCTCGTCCCCGATGTCATAATGATTGCCGGCCGTGAGATTCCACGCATAGTCGTCGTGATAGAGCGCCTCGTTAACGCGCGCCTCGACCTCCTCGGCCGTCATGGCATCCAGCTCCTCGGGGGTGAAGAGGCGGTCAAAGGTCACCTCTACCCTGCCGCGCCGATCCTTAAGGTTGTATTTGGGGCTTGTCAGATAGCCGCCCTTGATGATGGCATAAAAGATCGGAATACGGTAGCGCTTCAGAAAGTGCCCCGTCCCCACGGCCACGGGCTGGTTTGCCCCCGAGATGGAGCTCATCCCCTCCGGGAAGATGCAGACCCTGCCCCCGGCCTTAATGATACGGTCCACACTGCGGATGGTGTGAAGGTCGGGCACAAAGTTCTTTTTGGGAATGACCTTAAGAAGCCCGAAGACCCCCTTAAGATGCGAGCGGTGAAATTCATTGTAGCCCGCCACGTAATTCATGCGGACAGGAAGCATCGGCACGCCGGTAAAGATATAATCAAGGCGGGAGGCATGGTTGGAAATAAGGATATACGGGCCACTTTCCCGCTTGATATCATAGCGGAACTCATAGCTTACACGGTATTTGCCAAATACAAAGGTACGCCACACCGCCCCAAGGAGCGAGTACATGATCCCCGGTCTTTGCGCACGGCGGCCGTGGATCTTCTTCTCTACTGTCACTTTCTCCATTTTGTCACCTCACACAGTACATTTCGTTCATTTTAGCATACGGTGCGAAAAATGTCAACCGCGCGCCCCACTTTTTCCCCTACTTCTTGACTTGTGGTAACCTAATATGCTAGAATAAGAGGAGAAGCGACCGGCGCCCGCGTGCGCGCGATAGTATGAGAAGGAGGATCCTATGCAAACCATCGAAGAGATAAACGCCCTTGCCAAGCGCCCCGGTAAGGTCATATACCGGGACGGAGATCGCGTATATAAAGCCTTTGATGCCTCCTATTCCGCCTCCGCCGTTTTGAACGAAAGCCTGAACCAGGCGCGGATCGCCGAAACAGGCCTGCGCATCCCAAAGATCAAGGAGGTCACCGTGCAGGAGGGTGGATGTGCCATTGTGATGGAGTACATCGGCGGCACGACCCTGGAGCAGCTGATGGAGACCTTCCCCGAGCGGGAGGAGGAGTATCTTTCGCTCTTTGTGGAGCTGCAGCATCAGGTGCATGCCAAGCGCTCTCCCCTTCTGACCAAGTTCAAGGATAAGATGACCGACAAGATCTTCAAATCCGACCTGGATGCCTCCACCCGGTATGACCTTGCCATGCGCTGGCGGGAAATGCCGGATCACAACAGTGTCCTGCACTGTGACTTCAACCCCTCCAACGTGGTCATCACCCCGGAGGGCACGCCGTATATTCTGGACTGGTCGCATGCCAGCCAGGGGCATGCCTTAGCCGACGTGGCCAAGACCTACCTGATCTTTGACTTAGAGGGCAAGCGCACGCTTGCCGAGCGGTACCTGCGGCTTTTCTGCGAGCGCACAGGCACCGCGGCCGAGGAGGTACGCACCTGGATCCCCCTGATCGCGGCGGCACAGTTGATCAAGGGGAAGGAAGAAAACCGTGAAATTCTGATGAGTTATATCAATGCGGTGGAATGATGAATACGTTTGACAATAAGGTACAGGTACTGAAATTCAAGGTGCTGAGTGAGGTTGCCCGCCTTGCCTTCAGCAATACACTACTTGAGAATATCACCGAGATCCCGAAAACCATTTCCCCCGGTAAGATCCCGACGATGCGCTGCTGTGTCTACAAGGAGCGCGCCATTCTCAGTGAGCGGGTACGCCTGGCGATCGGGGGAAACCGCTATAATAAAAAGGTCATCCAGGTTATCGATATCGCGTGTGACGACTGCCCGCGCGGCGGCTACGAGGTCACCTCTGTCTGCCGTGGCTGCCTTGCCCACCGATGCGCCGAGATCTGCCCTGTCGGGGCGATCACCTTTGGCAATGACCAGAAGGCTTATATCGACAAGACCAAGTGCATAGAATGCGGCAAGTGCGCCTCCACCTGCCCCTACAGTGCCATTATGAACTACAAGCGCCCGTGTGAGAGCAGCTGCAAGGTGCAGGCCATCACGATGGGGGAAAATAAGGAGGCGCGCATCGACTACGACAAGTGCATCGCATGTGGGGCGTGCGTTTCGCAGTGTCCCTTCGGCGCGATCACCGACCGCTCCTACATCCTGGACGTCATCGACCTGATCAAAAGCTCGGAGGAGGGGCGGCGCTACCGTGTTTATGCCATGGTGGCACCCGCCATCGCCGCACAGCTTTCCACTGTCACGGTCGGCCAGGTGCTGGAGGCCATCCGCCTTCTCGGCTTTACCGACATCCGCGAGGTGGCCGAGGGCGCCGACCTTGTGGCGTGCGAGGAGGCCGAGGAGCTGGCAAGGCGCGGTTTTCTGACCTCCTCCTGCTGTCCTGCCTTTGTTTCCTATATTGAAAAATTCTTCCCCGCGCTTGCCGAGCACGTCTCACCGACGCTCTCCCCGATGGGGATGCTGGCCAAGCGCATCAAGGAGGCCGACCCCACCGCCAAGACCGTCTTTATCGGCCCCTGCACGGCCAAGAAGACCGAGTTTCAGCGTAAGGAGTATGCCGGCCTTGTGGATAGCGTGATCACCTTTACCGAGCTACAGGCTCTGATAGCCGGCAAGGGCATTGACGTTGGGACCCTGCCCGAGTATCGGTTGGAGGATGCCTCTGCCTTCGGGCGGCGGCTTGCCCGCACGGGCGGCCTTTCCGAGGCGATCTGCGAGGCGATACGCGAAAGCAGTGCCGACTTCCGCCCGGATCCCATCGTTTGCAGTGGTATTGAGGAGTGCAAGCCCGCCCTTATGCGGGCGGCCAAGGGCGTCCTGTCTGCCAACTTTATCGAGGGCATGGCCTGTCGCGGCGGATGCATCAACGGAGCGGGAAGCCTCAGCCACAGTGAGCGCAACCTGAAAAGAACCGAGGATTATGCAAAAGCCGCCGTCAAAAAAAGCCTGACAGGGCAAAAGAACAGTGAGGAAGAACCATGAGTACTGCTATCAACATCGCAGAGATCGACCCGAATTTTGACGTAAAGACCTCCTTTGGCCGAGAGGACGTGGTGCTGTACAACTGCCGCACCGCCCCCTTTTCGGTACACGGGGTGACCTTTGAAAACGGATACTTCCGCCGTATGCCCGAGGAGGTGGCCAAGACCGTCAGCCCCGGGGTTTTGAACCTGCACAGCCATACGGCAGGCGGGCGGGTGCGCTTTCGCACCGACAGTCCCTTTGTGGCCATTGATGCGCGCATCGGGCGCGGCTTTATGGCGCACTTCGCCCTGACCGGCTCGGCAGGGTTTGACCTGTACGCCGACGGGCTTTACTACAAGACCTTTGTCCCGGGTACAGACTCCACCAATCGCTATCAGCTGATCATCAACCTGCCCGACAGCCGCATGCGGGATATTATGATCGATTTCCCGCTCTATAGCCGCATCGGGGAGCTGTTCATCGGGCTTTCCACGACCGCAAAGGTTGCCCCTCCCACCCCCTACCGCCATACCGTGCCTGCCGTTTTTTACGGCTCGTCCATCACCCAGGGCGGGTGCGCCTCGCGCCCCGGCACCTGCTACCAGGCGATCCTTTCGCGCGAGCTGGATCTTGACTACGTGAACCTCGGCTTCTCGGGCAATGCGAAGGGTGAGCCCGAGATGGCCGAATATCTCGCCTCTCTGCCTGCCTCGATCTTCTTTCTGGATTACGACCACAACGCCCCGACAGTCGAGCATCTTGCCGCCACGCATGAGCCGCTGTTTCTCGCCTTCCGCCGTACCCACCCCGATACCCCCGTCATTATGATGACCCGCCCGAAGGCGATCCTCTCCGAGGAGGAGAAGGCGCGGCGTGCCGTGGTGGAAGCGACCTACAAAAACGCGCTTGCAGCCGGGGATAAGAAGGTTTACTTTATCGACGGTGCCGCCCTGACCGCCCTTTCGGGCAACGAGGGGACGGTTGACAGCTGTCACCCGACAGACTTTGGCTTTGCCTCGATGGCGCGGGCGCTTCTTGCCCTGATCAAGGCCGAGGGGCTTCTCGTTTAAAAAGCCTATAAAAGGAGACCGTACAAAATGGGACATCACGCCTATTACGAATACATCCGTGTGGGGGATGCCGATATTTTCACCGTCGTGTGTCTGCCGGATACCGAGGGAAGGTTCCCCACCGTTTTATACCGCAGCCCGTACGTGGACACCGAGGCGACCCCCACCGAGGCCGAGCTTTGCGAGGCAAAGTGCCGCGCCCATGCCGCCTTTCTGGATGCGGGCTATGCCGTGGTGCTTCAGCACTGCCGCGGGCGGGGCAAAAGCAGTGGCGACTGCATCCCGTATATCTATGAGCGGGAGGACGGCCTTGCCCTGCAGGAGTACGTCCGCGCGCAGTCCTTTTATAACGGTGAGCTTTACCTCCTCTGCGCAAGCTACACCTCCTCGGTGAATTTTGTAACCGCCCCCTTTGCCCCCGACATCAAGGGCGCGGTGATGGAGGTGCAGGACTGCGAGCGCTACAACTGCAACTACC
>JAGBZZ010000220.1 GCA_017652965.1 Clostridia bacterium
CCCGGCGGACTTCCCGGCTCGGATCATCTGCATGCATCGCCCGAATCCGACCGCCTGATCGCCATAGCCAAGTCCAAGGGCGCACATATCGCCGCGATCTGTGCCGCCCCCTATCTGCTCGGCCTGCGCGGCCTGCTTGAGGGCAAGCGCGCGACCTCCTATCCCGACGAAAAGTTCAGAAGCCGTCTGCTCGGCGCGACGATCAGCGACGATCGCGTGGTGACCGACGGGCTCATTACAACGGGGGCGGGCATGGGTGCCGCCCAGGAATTCGGTCTGCGCCTGCTAGCGCTCCTGCGCGGTGAGGCGGCAGCCGAGAAGATCGCCAAGGGCGCCCTGATCATGGGTGCTGAGGACGCCATCTCGTGCCCGTAAGCTTTTCTGTAAGGCTCGCGCCTTCGGCGCACCTGTATGCCGAGGGCTTTTCCCTGAGCATTGCCGAGGCAGAGGCGGATCTTGCCGCCCTGCTTACTTCGGGAGCGATCCCCCTGACGCTTTCATGCGGCGATCGGGTGCTTTCACAGGGGCTCGGCATCGAAATCGACACCGATTGCGGTGCACTGCTCTATCTTTATGCCCTGACGACCGATCGTGCGGCACGCGGACAAGGCCTCTTGCGTACCCTCTTAGAGGAGATCCGCACTACGGCCGCAGAGATGGGCTTTTCGGCCCTTTGCCTGCTCCCCGCATCCGATGCACTCGATAAGGCCTATCGACGGATGGGCTTTACCGTAGAGATCCCTGCGGGAGGCGGCCCGACCGTCACCGCGCCGACCGACCTTGCGTTGTATCTCGACGAGGGCGCGCGGCCGATCCGAGAGGACGAGGGCGAAGCCCTGTACGAGGCGCTTGGGCAGCATATGACGAAGGGGATGTTCGACTATACCCTGTCCACCCTCGCCCCCGCCGTGATCCCGATGCGCACCGAGGGGGGCTATGCCCTGGTACACGCGCACGATCCGCACTATGCCTTAGCCACGCTCTGCCCCGCTAAGCGCGTGGGTAAAAGCACGCTTCTTGCCATGCCGCTCGGAGGAAGGATGCCCGTGAGCATCCCCGAGCCGTTACCGAGATAATATGACGAATACTACAAAAGACGAAAAAAGCCTCAAATGGGCTACCGAATACTACGACTGGTGCAAAGAGAAATATCACATTCTCTGGGACGGCAAGTGGTTCCTCAGAGCCTTCCTTGACAACGGCGAAAAGTTCGGTACTCAGGAAGACGAAACCAACAATGTATTCCTTAATCCTCAGTCCTGGGCAGTACTTTCCAGACTCCCAAGCAAGGAAGAAGCAAACAGCGCCTTTGACGAAGTATACAAGCAGTTGTTCTGTGAATTTGGTCTTATATCCCACTCCAATGCTTCACCAAAATATGCTCCCGAAAAGAAGAGCTTCTTTGCAATGAGCAACGGTGTAAAGGAAAACGGCGGTGTGTTCTGCCACGCAAACACATGGGCAGTTATTGCAGAAACAATTCTTGGCAGAAATGACGAAGCCTTTAAGATTTACAAGGCAAGCCTCCCTGCAAGAAGAAACGATATATCTGACAGAACCCTTACAGAACCCTACGTATACGGTTCTGCAATGCTGGGACCTGCTCATCCACGTTTTGGTGCAGGCTCCAACTCCTGGCTTACAGGTACCGCATCCTGGATGTACTTTGCAGTAACCCAGTATATCCTCGGATTCCGTCCCGACTACGACGGCATTTCCATTGACCCCTGCATCCCCAACGACTGGTAAGGTTTTGAAATGGAAAGACTCTACCGCGGAACACGCTGCAAGTTGATATGCCACAAGCTCCCAAGTGAAAACGCAAGAGCAAAGGCAGTTAAGGTAGACGGCGTACTTCTTGAAACCAACTTTGTACC
>JAGBZZ010000221.1 GCA_017652965.1 Clostridia bacterium
AACAACTGGCTCAAAAACATACTTCACACCAGCAAGATAACCACGCTGTTTGACGTGTGGTACGCGCGGTATCTCTCGTCGGCGGATATCGTAACCGAGGCAAAATGGAACACAGAAAAATACGGCCCCCAGATGGCGATGTGGCAGTTTTCACAGACAGGCGTCAGTGGTGATCTTGCAAGACCCGACGGTACGCCGATATATTTTGACCTCAACTACGCATACCGTGACTACCCCACGCTGATAAGGGCGCTTGGATATAACGGATTTTAGCGAAAAATAAAGAAAGTAAAAAGCAATGGAGAAATCACAAACACCACCAAGAAAATTTTCTTTGGTGGTGTTTTTTTGATCGGCGCATGCTTATGCGGAGCCGGCGTCCTATGTGGCAGACGAGGGCAAAGGTGTCGCGCGAAGCGTGACGGAAGGAGAATGCGATAGCAGGGGGGGCGAAGAGGCAACGCCGAAGCGGTTTTTACATACGCATGCTCCCCCCTTTATTTCCCCCCTCCCGGAGGGGGGCTACAGTACCGCGGCTTTTTGGAAATTCGGATGTGCGGCGTATCGGTGGCGAAAGTAAGATGAAACTGAAGAAAGGTTATCCCGCGAGATCCTCGGGGCGAAGAAAGGAAACGTAAAAAGATGCCATGCAGAAGCACAGCATCTCTTTTTATTTTGCGTTATGCTCACACCACCAGCCAAAGGCCGAAGAGGGCGGCCGCGAGGGTCGGCACGGCCACCGTCACACCTAAGCGCAGGAAGGCGGCGTAGGAGAAGCGATACCCGTGGCGGCGCAGAATGTTGCTCCACATAATGCCGGCCAGTGCCCCGATGGGGGTAAAGTAGGCCCCGATGTTAGAGGCGATCACGGTGGCATACACGGCGGAAAGCCCCACCTCCCCGGCCGTATGGATGCCCGCAAACAGGACGCTCATCGGGATGTTGTTGACAAGGTTGGCCCCAAGGAAGGCCGTGATCCCGTAGGCGGGGATGGGAGGCAGGGGCGCAAGCAGGGCGGCGGCGCGGGCGGTAAGGCCGGCGCGGCCAAGGACAAGGATGGATACGAACATCGAAAGCACAAAGGGGATAAGCTCCCACGGCACACGCCGCAGGGCGGCCACAAGCGGGCGGGGCGCACGGCGGCGAAGAAGAGAGATGACCCCCACCCAAAGGGCAAGAGACAGGGCACTGAACAGCGAAACGGCAAACATCTCAAGCCCGAGATACGAGCCGACCGCCAAAAGCACCGTGCAGACCGAAAGATGCACAAGCCCCACCGAAAGAAGCAGACGGTCGCCGATCACCCCCCTCTCGGAGGAGGCGGTCATCGGGCGGGCCAGCGCGCGGCGATACAGCGCATACAGGATAAGCGGCGCCACCGCCCCGGCAAGGAGGGTAGGCACAAGCATCACGCGGAAATAGGAAAGAAAATCGATCCCCGCGGCGCAGGAGAGATAGATGTTGGTGGGGTTGCCGATCGAAAGCGCCATGCTGAAGGTGTTGGCCGCCACAAACTCGGCCGCCAGATAGGGCATCGGGTCGATCCCCGCGTTTTTGGCAAAATAGCAGATAAAGGGGGTAAAGGAGAGGATGATCACGTCGTTGGAGGTAAAGACGGTCAGCACCGATACGACAAGATACAGGACGAAAAACAGCCGCCGCTGACCGCCGTGGGCACGGCGAAGCACCGCCATGGCCATGTAGCGGAAAAAGCCCAGCTCGTCAAGAAAGACCGAAAGCATGGTCATGGAAAGAAACAGCACAAGGATCTTGACGGGGTTGACGGCACTGTCGGCCACAAGCTCGGCCGCCACCTCGGAGGGCGAGGCAGGCCCGCACAAAAGCAAAAGAAGGGCGCCGACGGTCGTGATCACCCAATAGCTGTCAAGCGTCAGACGGCCAAGACGGAGCTTTGGAAAGCGGAGCACCGCCACGATCATGGTAAGGCAGGTCAGGGCAAACAGAATAAGCGGTAGCATGGGGGCTCCTCCTTGTGTCAAAATTCGCACCCCAATAGGATAGCACACCGCCACCTGCTTGTCAATCACTTTTTTGCAATTTCGGGGCGAGTGACGCGGGGGGGGAGAAAAGCACTTGCATTTTTTAACAGTTTATGCTATAATGCTTTTAATTCAAACCCTAATTCAAAAAATATACGCGCGCGGGTGTTATGCCCCGCAGAAAGGAACTCCTATGAAGATCATCCTGATCGGTGCCGGTACGGTGGGTAGCCCCCTGTGTACCGAGCTGACAGCCGAGGGACACGATTTGACCGTGGTGGACACCGACCCCCACGTGCTGGAGGAGATATCCAACATTTCGGATCTTTACGCCATCCAGGGCAACGGTGCCGAGGTGGCCGTTTTGCGCCGTGCAGGGGCAGAGCGGGCAGACCTTGTGATCGCCGTGACGGCGGGGGATGAGCTGAACATCCTGGCCTCGGCCGCGGCACGCCGCCTGGGGGCACGCCACACCATTGCCCGTGTGCGCAACCCCGAATATGCCGAGCTTGTGCATCTGATGCAAAAGGAAATGAACCTCTCCATGACCATCAACCCCGAGTACTCGGTGGCCAAGGAGATCTATCGGATGCTCCGCTTCCCTGCCGCCGCCAAGATCGACGTCTTTTGCCGCGGACGGGTGGAGCTGGCCGAGTTCGTCGTGCCTGAGGGCTCTCTGCTTTGCGGCCTCACCCTGACCGAGCTGCGCGCAAGGATCCAGATCGGCTTTCTCGTTTGCGGCGTGCTTCGCGGTGGGCAGACCTACATCCCGACGGGTGACTTTTGCCTGCAGGCGGGGGATCTTATCTGCGTGACGGCGCCCGAGCCCGACATTGCCCCCTTCTTCAAGGCCATCGGCATGCATCGCAACCCGGTGCGCAACGTCCTGATCGCCGGGGGCGGCCGCATCACCTATTATCTTGCCCGCTTCCTCTCGGAGGGGCGCATCTCGGCCACCGTCATCGACGGGGACCGTGAGCGTTGCCAGGCACTGGCCGAGGCACTGCCCTCGCTGACGGTTTTGTGTGACGACTGCAAAAAGCAGGAGGTGCTGGCCGAGGAGGGCCTGGAAAGCACCGACGCCTTCTTAGCCCTTTCGGACGAGGACGAGGAAAACGCGATCATCTCGCTGTACGCCAAAACGCTTGGTGTACCGAAGATCGTGACCCTGATCCGCCGGATCTCGTATATCGACTTTTTCAAAAGCGCGGGGCTGGAGAGCATCGTCTCTCCGAAATCCACCACCGTTTCGCAGATCCTGCGCTACGTGCGCGCCAGGGCGCACGCCAAGGACTCCAAGATCGAGACCCTGCATAAGCTGATGGACGGCAGTGTGGAGGCGCTGGAGTTTTTGGTGAAGGAGGAGATCGAGAACCTGACCGACATCCCCCTGCGTGAGCTTCACCTCGCACACGGCGTGCTTGTGGCCACCATCATGCGGGAGGGGGTCGTCACCATCCCCTCCGGTAACGATAGGATCCTGCCGGGCGACACGGTTGTGATCGTGACGGCGGGTGACCGCCAGATGGACAGCATCGGAGACATCCTGCAGGCATGAACGCACGGATGCTGGGATACTTCTTCGGTATCCTTCTCTCGATCGAGGCGGCTCTTATGCTTCTGCCCCTGGTGACGGCGGCGGCTTACAGTGAGTCTGTCCTTCCCTTTTTATATACGATCGCCCTGCTTCTTCTGGTGGCGATCCCCCTGATCCTGCTCCGCCCGAAGCGCGACCGCCGCTTCTTTGCGCGGGAGGGCTTTGTCTGTGCGGCGGGCTCGTGGATCCTGCTTTCGCTTTTCGGCTCGCTCCCCTTCCTCTTCAGCGGGGCGATCCCCTCGTTTGCCGATGCCCTCTTTGAAACGGTGTCGGGCTTTACCACCACGGGGGCTACCATCCTAACCGAGATCGAGACCCTGCCGCGCGGCATCCTCCTTTGGCGGAGCCTCACCCACTGGGTGGGCGGCATGGGGGTGCTTGTTTTTATGCTGGCGCTTCTCCCCTCGGACAACAGCCGCGCCATGCATCTTCTGCGTGCCGAGGTGCCCGGCCCCCAAAAGGGCAAGCTTGTGCCCAAGCTGCGGGATACCGCCATGATCCTTTACGGCATCTACCTCGGCCTTACGGTGCTTGAAACGGTGGCGCTTCTCCTTTGCGGCCTGCCCTTTTACGATGCCTTTGTCAGTGCCGTCTCCACGGCGGGCACGGGTGGCTTCTCGGTCATGAACGCCTCGATCGCCGGGTACGCAAACCCCGCGGCCGAGTGGGTCATTGCCGTTTTTATGCTGCTTTTCGGCACTAACTTCAACCTCTTTTTCTTCCTTCTGACAGGGCGGCTGCGGCTGATTTTGCGGAACGAGGAATTCCGCATCTATCTCCTTATCGTGCTTCTCTCCACCGCCGTGATCACCGTCAACGTCCTTTCCACCTTCGAAAGCTTTGGCGAGGGGGTGCGTGCCGCCTTCTTCCAGGTCACCAGTATCATCTCTACCACCGGCTATATCACGGTCAATTACGAGACCTGGCCGACCCTTTCCAAGGTCATTCTCCTGCTTTTGACCATCCTCGGTGCTTCGGCAGGCTCTACCGCCGGCGGCCTGAAGATCTCGCGTGTGATGATCCTCTTTAAAAACGGCCTGCGTGAGCTGAAGCAGATCCTGCGGCCGCGCTCGGTCAACGTGATCCGCCTGGATAAAGAGCCCGTCTCACTCGAAACCGTCCGCCTTGCCGAAAACTACCTCTCGCTTTATCTCGGGGTCTTTCTCATCTCGGCTGTCCTGCTTTCCTTTGAGGGGCAAAGCGTCCTGACCACCTTCACCACCTCGTTGACCTGCCTCAATAACGTCGGCCCGGGGCTGGACGTCGTCGGCCCTGTCGGCAACTTTTCAAGCTTCTCCGTCTTTTCCAAGCTTGTCCTCTCGCTTGAAATGCTGATCGGCCGTCTTGAGATCATCCCCCTGCTCCTCTTCTTCTCGCCCTCCACCTGGCGCAGAGTTTAAGTTTGCGCCGTCGGCGCAAAATGATGTGGCACCTGCGGTGCCAATGATGTCGTGCCACCGGCACGAATGATGTTGCGCTTCGCGCCAATGATGTTGCCCCTTTGGGGCAAATGAATGCAGAGCCTTATCCCCTGCAATAAGAAAAAAGCCATCCTTTTTCGGGATGGCTTTTTTGCGGTTGTAGACGACACGCCGCAGAAACGGACGCAGAGCGAGGCGAAAGGGGATGCACACCCCGCAACATCCCGTCCCGTGTCATTACCCCGCGAGCCGTTGGGCGAGTCGAACTTTTGCGGCATGCCGCAAAAGCGCTGTGGGCTTTAGCCCCATGCGGACTCCGGGACGGACTACTTTGCTTGCATTGTTTTCCGGCGAGATTCCGCGCGATGCGCGCCCTCCTATGGTCGGGTTCGACTCGCAGAACACCGCACCGTGGTGTTTTGCTCGCTCAGAATGACACACGGGGGACTGACACGCGGAAGGGCACGGAGAGGGTGTTCTTTGCCTTTTACCCTCTCCGTCGGCTACGCCGCCACTTCCCTTTACACAAGGGAGGCTTTTTATACCTCCCGGAAGGTAATGT
>JAGBZZ010000222.1 GCA_017652965.1 Clostridia bacterium
ATAGTTTTGAACATCCTTTCAAAAGATGGAATTATTATAACACATTTATTTTAAAAAAGCAACATCCTGCCTTTGACTAAACAAGAGAACAAATAAATATCCACTCGCATAGTGAAGCGACCCCTCTTTAGTTCACTATCGCGTGGTTTTCGTTATACAAAAAGAGGAATTGTGCAAAACACAATTCCTCATTTTTTGCTATTTTTCGTGTTACGGGGTGGGCGTGAGGAGGATCTCGAACGAAATGCGACCGTTTGCCTCACAGGTAAGATCGAGATAGAGAGAGTCGGCAACCGTGCTGAGTGTATAAGGGGTATCGACGCCATCAAGGAGGAGACCCTTGACGGTGCGCCCCTTGGGAATAAGGATGTGTGCTTTCACCTGCTTGGCCGGGGAGTAAACGTCATAACGCATGCCGACGTCGGTAAGGATGTAGCGCACGTCCACAAGGGTGGCGGTGGCCTCATAGCCTGTCAAATAACGAAGCTCGGTATAATGGGTGACCGGGAATTTCGGAGAAAAGCCGAGGACATCATACCGCACGCCAAGGTCAAGGATGCCCGCAAGCCCCTCGTCCACCGCGCTGATCAGGGCGGCCGCGCCCCAGGCGCTCGGCCCCATTTCGGGCTGGGGGGTAGAATCTGTATGGTAGAGGAAATAGGTGGTGCCGTCGCGCTCCACAAGCTCTATAAAGCGGCGGATGATATCCCAGCCGTACTCCTCATAGCCGTTATTGAAGGCCGCCTTGGCAAGCTCGCCTGCCGTAAAGGGCGAGATCGCCCCGTTGACGTACTTCCCCTTTTTGTGGGTATAGAAGCTCTCGTACGGGGGGTCGATCGTGAACCATTCGGCAAAGTGAGAGGTGGTCTTTCTGCGTGCCATGTACTCTTCTATGATCGCACGGGACATGGCAAGATCGGTAACCCCGCGGTTGATATCGTAGGTGTTGGAAAGCGACAGACGCTCGCCCTCCAAGCCGTCAAGCCCCTCATGACCGAGGTGAAGCTGGTGGATAAAGAAGCGCCCGTTCCAAAGGTGGCGATGCATATTCTCGCGGAGGATGGCGGCACGTGCCTCCCACTCCTTAGCCTTTTCCTCATTGCCAAGCCTGCGGTTGAACCAGGCCAGCTGATGCATGGCCGCATAAACGCCCGAGTTATCGCCGTGCATCAGCGACATCGGCTCGCCCTCGTTGATGCTTCTGTTTTTGTTTTCATTGGTGAAATCCCAGGTGTCAATGGTAAAGGGACGCATGACAAGCCCGTGTGCCGTATCAAAGCGCTTAGGATCCGAGGTGATATAGTCGATCCCCTTTTCAAGGGCGGGCAGGACCCGCCTAAGCCAGGCATCGTCCCCCGTGATCTTATAGAGGTAGAACGCCCCCTCCACCACAAGATACTCGATATCGGCCTCCAGCTCCAGCCGTACCAGCGACAGGTTATCCTCAGGGTAGAAAACGCGGCAATCCTCCTCCACGAGGCTCCAGTGGCGATCGTCCATCTGCTTGATCAGCTCATAAAACTGGCCGTCCTCGCGCTGGGTCTCGATGATGAAATTCAAGAAGGAATAAAGGTCATACTCCCAGTGCTTCATCGCCTTCATGGTGTGCACGTGGTCGCGGATCCAGTTTTTGTCCACCATCAGGATCTTGCCGTCGATAAAGACAAGCGAGCGCTCGCAAAGGATGGCGTTCCGCAGTTGATGCAAAAGAAGCCCAAGGCGCGGGTCGGTGGTCGTCATCACCGAGGGAAAGCCAAGCTCACGGTTGTTGTAGGTGCCGTTCGGCTTCCCACCGATGCGCATAGCGGGAAGCTTGTGCTGAAATTCGATCATCCTGTTTTCTCCTTATACTTATAGTATTCCGATCACGGCGATGGCCGCCGTGCCAAGCAAAAGGCCTGCAATGCGTCGTGCGCTAAGCCTTTCTTTTGTAAACAACACGCTACAGATTGCAGAGATTATTACCACGCCCCCGTTGAAAAACGGAAAGAAGACGATGGCATCCAGCTCTCCCGAAAGATAGATGTTGAGGCGGTTATATGCACAGCTTAAAAGGCCGGAGCCGATGGCGATCCACAAAAAGTGGCGATCGATGCCGCCGGCGTGCGCCCTTTGCCCCCGCGCCGAAAGGCAAAGAAGCAGAAACAGCAGCGACATCACAAGGGCGGCAACGATCATCATATCGTTGGCCGATGACGCGGTTTTGGAAAAGGCCTTAAAGGAAATGCCGACCCCCGCACCGAAGAGGAGAAAGAAGATCGCAAAAAGGATCCATCCCCGCCGCATGCCGCCGCCCGTGCCGCGCTTATAGGTCACAAGCGCGATGGCAAAGAGAAGCAGTGCAAGCCCGACCCCGTCGCCAATGCTGACCCGCTCCCCCCATGCGAAATAGCAAACAAGGATAGAAAGCAAAAGCGAGCCGTTCCCCATCAGCGTTGTGACAGACACAGGCCCCGTGTTCATGGCCAGGGTCTTAAAGAAGATAAAGAGGGCCTGCACCGCGCCGTACACAAGCCCAAAGAGAAGGACTGTGCGGTCGATATGGAGGTGAAAGCCGTTAAGGGAAAGGAGGCACACAAGCCACACGCACGCCGTGATAAGGTTCAAGCGATACACGGCAAGGGCCGACGTGAGCCTTGCCTTATGCAAAAGGATCCCGTTAAGAGATGCGAAAACGATCGACAAAAAAAGCAAAAAAAGCATACCCGTGTCCTTTCCTTTGTACGGATATGCTTATTGTAGAGGATGCAGGCCGAAATGTCCATACGCTGATACCGCATTTTTTTGCGATTTTTAAGCATTTCTTGATTTTTTAGCGGTTTTATGCTATACTTTTATCGTTATTTAAACCTTTGGAGGCCGTATGAAGGCTGAAGTCTATCATTTTGACCACCTGCCGCTTTCCCGCCTGCGATCCTACATTTTTCAAAACGTGGGCGGCCGCCCCCTGACGGCGATCTACCACTCACACGATTTTTACGAGATCATCTGGCAGTGGCGCGGGCGCACCGAGAAAACCGTAAACGGCGAGGCGGTGGCACTGGCGGCCGGGCAGGCGCTTCTTCTGCGCCCGGGGGACGCGCACGTCTTTTCCTTTCAGAGCGAGGATGCCACGGTCATCTCGCTTTCGGTAAGGGGGGAGGAGCTTGAGCACGTGGCCGCCATCTATGCGCCGGGGCTTGTCGGATACATCACCGCCGCGGCACAGCCGATCCCCTTTGCCCTGCCAAGCGGCGAGTGCCCCCTGTGCGAGACCGAATTTGACTGCAAGCACCTTCTTTCCTTTTTCCTGCACGCCTATATCACGGCGTTCGGCTTTTCCGAGGCGCCGCCCATGCCTACGCCCATGCTTTTGACACTGGCCGAGCAAATGCGCGAGCGTGAAAACCTGCGCCGCGGAATCGCCGCCGCCACAGCCATTTCACACTATAGCCAGTGCCACCTGGCACGCCTTGTGCGCGCACAGCTTGGCATGGGGCTGAAGGAGTGGATCAACTCCTTGCGCCTTACGGTGGCCGAGGAGGAGCTTCTCCTTACGCGCAAGCCCATCCCGCTTATTGCCGAGGAGGTCGGCTTTTCCAGCCTCAGTCATTTTTCAAAGCTCTTTAAGGAAAGGTTCGGCGTGACCCCCGCCGCCATGCGGCGAAAGCGCCGGCTTCTGACGGTGTAGGGAACGGAGGATTTTGTCATAGAAAGAAGGGCGGGTTGTTGAACTCCGCCCTCTTTCCCATATTATTTCATAGGATCATTTTTTTAGTTCCTCAAGGTACAATTCCATCTGTCTTTCGGTGGGGCTGTAATCGGGGTGCGAGCAGCACGGCAGGGTGGGCTCCTCTCCGTTAGCCCCAAAGAACGGCGTCAGATCGTCATTTTCATACAGGCGTCGTTCCTCCTCCTTGCGAAAATCGGGAATATCGTAAACCTTACCGCCGTCAAGAACCGAGCGATGCGCCAATATGGCAACCGACGACATGGCGGTTGCGGAATAGATATCGAAGGGATGCGGGGGCTGCTTGCCCTCCTTCACGCAGTTTACGAAGATCCGCGCCGTGATAAAGTCCGCGCCGCCGTGCCCCGATTTTTCGATCAACGCCTCATCGGGATCGTTCCAGGCAGGCCGATACTCCTGTTGCGTCTTCTCGCCCTCGGGGGTATCCCACCCGTTATAGCGGAGCATGATCGTATCGCCCTTCCCTCGCATATTTTCTATCTGCCCTTTTGTTCCGCATACCCGATAGGCAATATGATGCCCGCCGTATGTCGAGCAGGCGGTAACACGGAACACCGAACCGTCATCGTTAAACGTTGTGATATTGGCCGCTCTGTCGGCGTTATGCGTGGCGCTTGGCGTATTATCCTCGTGTGGCTCGTACATCGCAAAGGCCGATACCTTTTTCGGGGTAGCGCCCGTTGCGTTCATAATAGGCCCTAAGGAGTGCGTGATATAATACGTACTCGGCAGAAAATGCCGCCAATGCTTCGGATAGAATTTAAAGGTTTGTGTAAATTCGGTATCCCAAGGGCTCACAGGGTGATTGTATTCCCCCTCGGCGTAGAGAATTTTCCCAAGCTTTCCGCTGTCGGCAATGCGCTTGATCTCGCGGTTGAATATCATTTGCGGATAATTCTCGGCCAGCATATAGATGCTTTTGCTCATCTCAAAGGCGCGCACCAGCTCTACGCCTTCCTTCATCGTACCGTTTGCAATGCACTCGCAAAATACGTGAATGTTGCGCTCAAAGCATTTGATCGCATACGGCGCGTGCTGATAGAAATTGTTTGCCATAATGACGGCATCCATCGGGTGCTCGATAAACTCGTCAAAGCTCTCATATACGGCAACATTGGCGTCAAGCCCCTTCATCGCCTTGGCTCTGCGCTCCTCGTTGTTGTCACAAATCGCCACGATCTCGGCATCAAGCAGCATAAAGTTTTTCGCCAGAGCCATACCTCTGCCAACGCCAAAAACGCCAACCCTGATGTTTTTCATGATCTTCTCCTTATCCGTGTATTTTTTGTACGGGAATAAAGAACGGCGCAAAAATCCTGTATAAAAGAGGGCTCCCCGTTTTTCTTTTTGTGCCGCATATATTGTCCCTCGGCTTATCCTGTCACCATTGTAACACAGCAAAGGGATCCCGTTCAATG
>JAGBZZ010000223.1 GCA_017652965.1 Clostridia bacterium
CACGGGCGGCTTCGGCATCGTTGCGGAGGGCGGCAAGCTTAGCCGCGGCCTCCTCGGCGGCCCTTCGCTCGGCCTCTGTCTGCGCGGTGCGCTCGCCCCTTGCCAGAAGATAGGCGGCCACGGCAAGGCCGACGGCGGCCACAAGGGCAAGGACGGCGGGAACCACGGCAAGGAAGAGAAGTGCGACCCCGACAGCGGCCGCGGCCGCCGCAAAGATCCTAAGGATCAGGGGGCGCTTTGTCCTTTTTTGCGGTATCGGCGGCGGGGGCGTGTTGGCGGCGGCCTCCTCGGCCCTTTTGCGGTCGCTGACCGCGTTTCTGAGGGCCGCCATCTCGGCGGCGGTCGGCAGGGGCGTCTTCTTTGGCTCTTCGCGGTGGGCATTCACCTTGGCAAGCAGGCGGCGGTATTCCCGCACGCGATCCTCAAGCTGTTCTATCTGTCTCTCGCTTGGCACCCCGTTCGGAAAATGCTCAACGATCCTGCCGAGCGTCTCGGTAAGGCGCGCGCACTCGGCCTCCAGATCCTTTCGGCGGGTCTTGTCGGCGGCCGCAAGGGCCTCGGCCTTTTCAAGCGCCTCCTTTTGCTGGCGCAGGGCGCTCAGGCATTCGTTAAGCTCGGCAAGCTTCTTTTCGGCAATTTCGGCGGCCGCTTTTTCGGTCTCGGCCTCGGTGCGTGCCGCCACCCCCGCCTCGATAGCGGCCTCCACGTCACGCAGCTGCCGCTCGGAAATATCCAAAAGCTTCTGGCCGTTTTGCTGTTTTTTCGTGGTACGGATCTCGTTTCGCTTGTTTTTAAGCAGCTTCAACGCTTTCTCGTACTGCGCCATATCGGCCTCCTCGCCTTCGCTTCCGCCAAGCTTTGCCGAGATGTCGGGCGTTTTGGCCGCTGTGATGGCGCGTGAGGAAAGATAGGCCGTCCGCAGGAAGGAGGGGCCGTCTACCCCAAGGATCGCCCGCCCGGGCTCCTCGCCGAAGCGGTCTGTTGCCAGGCCTGTCTCAAGGTCGATCACGGTAAGGGAGCCTTGCGGGGTCTTGGCCTTTCCCACTCTCTCGTAAAACCGCTCGATGCGGTAGGTGCGCCCCTCGTGCGACAGGATCAGCGTACCGCCAAAGCGGCCGCCCTGCCAGGGCTCGTACAGGCGATGCTCGTTTTCCTCCGGGGTGGCGCGTGCGCCGCCCTCAAGGCCGTACAGCATCATTTTGATAAAAGCGGCCAGTGTGGATTTCCCCGCCCCGTTTCTGTCGATGATCTCGGTCAGTCCCTCGGAAAAGGTGAGGTCGCGGTTGGAAATGCCTCCAAAGGCGGTGACGTGAAGGCTGAGAAGCTTCATATTTCGTCCTCCTCTGTGCGCAGGGCGGCAAAGCCTGCCCTGAGAATGGCCGATTTCTCCTCCTCGGAAAGCGGGGAGGCCAGCACCCGCCGCACAAACTCGCCCTTCAGCGTCAGGCTGTCGCGATAGTCCTCGGCCGAGATGGCGATGCGGGTGCGATCCTTGATCTCAAAGTAGTAAAAGCGGCCACTGTAATGCTCGGTAAGTCTTGTGTATTCCGGGCGGGCGGCATCGGGGAGGAGCGCCCCCAAAAGCTCGATCCTGACAAGATCCTCGCGCGGGATACCGAGGACGGCCTCGTCGATCCTTCCGCAAATAGCCGAAAAGGCGGTGCCGCATTCGGAGATATCGACCTCAAGTCGATGGATCGTGCGGCGTGCAGTCTTAAAAAAGGCAGGGCTTACGGGGAGCGTGCCGGTATCAAGGATCAGAACGCCGCACTCGCCCGCCTCGTCCATGCCGCGCCCCTCGGGCGTGCCGGCGTACGCCCAGATGCCGCGCCCGTCAAGCCCTCCGACACGGTGGCTGTGGTAATGGCCAAGGGCGAGATAGTCGATCCCCTTGCCGGCAAGGCGGTCAAGGATCACTGCCCCGGGCTCGGGCGTGCCCCCCTCACGCACTGTGCCGTGCAAAAGCACCACGTTTTTTTGATTGGGGTCGGGGCAGAGGGCATCGTACGGGACGTCCCCGCTCGGCGCGATGCCGTACACCGTGGTATCTCCAAAGGTCACAGATCCCCACTCCCGGCCGAAAACGGTCAGATTCTCGGGGATGACGTCGCACGGAAGACCCTCTCCATCGTGATTGCCGGGCAGGCAAAGAAAGCGAACGCCCGGAAAACGGCGCACCGTATCCAGAAAGCCTTGCACGGTGCGCGGCGTGGGGGTATCGCTGTCAAAAATATCCCCGGCGATCAAAACGGCGGCCTGAATATCGTCGGCCATGGCGGCGATATCGGCAAAGGTCGACAAAAGCTCACCCCGCCGTGTCTCGGCTTTTTGGGGTGAAAGCTTGGTCGCGGTTCTGGCACCAAGGTGCAGGTCGGCAGTGTGGATGAACTTCATAGCATTCTCCGTGTTCTTTCGTTGCTTCCATTATACGGCATCCGGGCGGGGTTTGTCAAGCAAGTTGAAGGGCATTTTCGGGCTTGCATTCTTTGGCGGAATATAGTACAATAAACGTGAAAGGTAGGATGTATGTATGAAAACGGTTTTCTTTGATCTTGACGGTACCCTCACCGATTCGCGCCCCGGGATCCTTGCCGGGGTCGCCTATGCGATGGGGCGGCTTGGCGTGGCGGTAAAGGCTGAGGAGGTCAGCACCGCTTTTATCGGGCCGCCGCTATACGATTCCTTCCGCGCTCTTTACGGAATGGATGACCCCACCGCCAAGCGCGCCGTGGGGCTTTACCGTGAATATTACAGTGAAGAGGGGATCCTGCAAAACGAGGTCTATGCCGGTGTCCCTGCGCTTTTAGAGGGGCTTTCCTCGGCAGGCATCCGTCTTGCCCTGGCTACGGGAAAGCCGCATCCGTATGCGCGCCGCATCCTTGCACACTTTGGGCTTGACCTTTTTTTCTCTGCCGTCTTCGGGGCGGAGTTTGACGGGACCCACGGCGAAAAGGCGGATCTGCTTGCCTATGCCACAACTACCCTTGGGGTGCCGCCCTGCCGCGCCCTGATGGTGGGGGATCGCCGATACGATATCGAGGGGGCTCTGGCGGTGGGGGCGACCCCTGTCGGTGTCCTTTGGGGGTACGGTAGCTACGAGGAGCTTTCTTTGGCAGGGGCTGTCCATCTGGCCGCCACACCCGAGGAGGCCGAGGCCGTGATACGGGCTCTTGCACAGGAAAAATAATCGCTTTTTCTGCAAATTCACTTGCAATTTTGGCAAAACTGTGATATACTAGACTTCACATTTAGTTTTCGGAGGACATGATATGCAGGTCGCAGTTCTTGGGTGCGGCGTGGTAGGACGCGGTACAGTTGATCTCTTGGCCGAGAATGCCGCCGTGATCGAGCAGCGTGCAGGTCAGGCGGTTACTGTAAAATATATTTTGGAGCGGCGTGAGCTTCCCGATTGCCCGTATGCCGATAAGATCGTGCGGGATTTTGATATCATTGTAAACGACCCCGAGGTCGATCTGGTGATCGAGGCCATGGGGGGCAGCCATCCGGCGTATGAGTTTTCCATGCGCGCCCTTTGTGAGGGGAAGCACGTTGTCACCTCGAACAAGGAGGTTGTCGCCAACTTCGGCCCGGCACTTCTTGCCGCCGCCGAGGAGCATGGGGTGCAGTATCTGTTTGAGGCCAGCGTGGGCGGCGGCATCCCCGTCATCCATCCGCTTGCCGAGGATCTTTCCGGAAACGTGATCGACAGTATTTCCGGTATTCTGAACGGGACGACCAACTTTATTCTGACCGAGATGTTTGAGGCGGGCAAAAGCTTTGCCGATGCCCTGGCCGATGCCCAGGCACGCGGCTATGCCGAGGCAAATCCCGCAGCCGATGTGGAGGGGCTGGATGCCTGCCGTAAGATCGCGATTCTGACGGCGGTGGCAACCGGCAAGATGGTACGCACCGATGCGATCCATACCGAGGGCATTACCGCCATCCGTGAGGAGGATGTCCGTGCCGCCGAAAAGCTGGGCTATGCCATCAAGCTGCTTGGCCGTATGGTACGCACCGAGCAGGGGGATCTCTTCTTGATGGTAGCCCCCTTCTGGGTCTACCGTACCTCGCCCCTGTATCCGATCACCGGTGTTTTCAACGGTGTGCTGGCACACGGTAATTTTGTGGATGACGTGCTGCTCTTCGGGCGCGGTGCCGGCGCGGCGCCGACCGCCTCTGCCATGGTGGGTGACGTGATGCACGTTGCCATGGGTGGGCATCCCGTGCATCGCGTATGGCAGGAGGCCGAGGCGTCGGATGTGACCGATTTTGCCCATTTCACCTGCCGCCGTTACGTGGTGGTAGCAGGGATCGACCATAACGCCGCCGAGGTCATCTTCGGCGCTGTGCAGTTCCTGCCTGCCGAGGGCGGTGTCGCCTTCCTGATGGACGAGCTTTCGGAGAGCGAATTTGCCGATAAGCTCACGCGTGCCTGTGCGGCCGGCGGTACACTTCTTTCGCATATCCGCATCCTTTAAAGGTATACAAGAAAAGAGCTATGCTGTGTTTTGACAGTATAGCTCTTTTTTACGTCAGCCCGTATTCCCGCGCAAGACGCTGCAGGTGGGCGCTGTGCTTAAAAAGGGCGGCGGTATTGATCACGGTCATACTGCCAAGCAGAATATCGCAAAGAGCCCAAGCTCCGTCTGCCTGCCAAAGGGCACCCACCGTCAGAAGCGCCGAAAAAAGAAGGGCATAAAGCGTGGCAAGGCGTGGGGCTTTACAAAGCTGCCCGAGGGCAAGCCTGCCGTAGCTGACCCAGCAGGCCACCGTGGCATAGCTGAAGGCGATAATGGCAAGGGAGATCACAAGCGGGGCACGCGCACCGAAGACCCCGGCGAAGGCCGCCGCTACCAGTGCCGTGCCCGAAAGAGCGGGAAGCGGGTCAAAGACCGAAAGCACGGCAAGCGCCGTCAGACTGCACATGACAACGGTATCCAAAAAGACCTCAACAACACCGAAGATGCCCTGCCGTGCCGCCGGCACACCGTGGGCGGCCACGTGGGCAAAGGGGGCGGTGCCCGCCCCCGCCTCATTAGAGAAAAGCCCCTTCTGAATGCCGGCGCGGATGGCACGCCCGGTACCGAAGCCCAAAAGCCCACCGCCGGCGCCCCCCGTGGTAAAAGCGCCGTGCAGTATGCGGGAAATGACGGTTGGCAGTGAAGTAATGTTTACAAAAACGATGGTGATTGCCGCCAATACGTAAAGCAGGGTAAGGATCGGCATACAAAGAGCGGCCAGCCGCTCGACCCCTTTTTGCCCACCGAGAAACAATAAAAGCGTCGTCCCGCTCAGTAAAAGCCCAAGCGAGACAGGGCGGATAGGCAGGGTATCGGCGGCCGCGGCGGCAATCACGTTCCCCTGTAAAAGAGAGCCCATGGAAAGCGAAAGCGCGACCGCCAGTAGGGTAAACAGGCGGGCATATCCCTCCCCAAGCCCTGTGGCGATATAGTCGGGTGCGCCGCGGCCGTGCCCGCCACGGCCGAGGTCTACGGCCAGGGTGATCTCGGCATATTTCAAAAAGGAGGCAAAAAGGCCGCCTGCCACCATCCAGAATACCGCGCCCTCCCCCCCGATGGCCAGCGCAATGCCGACCCCGGTGATATTTCCAACGCCCAGTGTCCCTGCCAGGGCAACACACAGTGCGCGAAAGGAGGCACGCCATCCGCCGTCCCCCGCAAGGCGGCCGAGGGTGCGGCGGGGATGCAGAAAAAAGAAAAAGGAAAGCCGCACCCCAAAGAAAAGGCCTGCCGCCAGTAAAAGAGGCGGCAGGCAGGTGCCAAACAAATATTTGTTCAGTGCTTCCAGTAGCTTCATATTGTCCACCTCCCTACATGGTATGCAGGGCGGCGGGGCGGTATGCCCTTAATTTGTGGCCTGGCCGCGCAGGCGGGCAGCCTGTGCCTTAAGACGCGTGGGGGTATCCAGAATGCGCTTGCGCAGACGAAGCGACTTGGGCGTGACCTCCATCAGCTCGTCATCGGCAATAAACTCGATGGCCTCCTCAAGCGACATATTGCGGGGGGTGATCAGGGTCAGTGCCTCGTCCGCCCCCTTGGAGCGCACAGCCGTCAGATGCTTTTTCTTACAGACGTTGACCGAGATATCGCCCATCTTCGGGTTCTCACCCACGATCTGCCCCTCGTACACCTGCACCGAAGGGCCGATAAACAGCTGGCCGCGATCCTGGGTGTAGTAGAGGCCGTAGCTGGTGGTCTCGCCGGTCTCACTGGCAACAAGAGAGCCCGTGAAGCGGACGTTGACCTCACCCTTGAAGGGGGCGTAGCCGTCAAAGACGGTGTTCATGATGCCCTCGCCGTGGGTGTCGGTCAGAAATTCGCTCCGATAGCCGAAAAGACAACGGGAGGGAATGCGGTAGAAAAGGCGCTGGCGGTTGCCGCGCAGCTGCATGTCAAGAAGCTCGCCCTTGCGCTCGCCAAGCTTTTCCATAACGGCGCCGAGGTACTCCTCGGGGACGTCGATCTCCAAGCGCTCCATCGGCTCGCACCGCACGCCGTCGAGCTCTTTATACAGCACACGGGGGGTCGAGCAGCAAAGCTCATAGCCCTCACGGCGCATGTTTTCGATCAGGATGGAAAGGTGCATCTCACCGCGCCCCGCAACCTGGAAGCAGTCGGTGGTTTCCCCGTCCGATACCCGCAGGGATACGTCACGCAGAAGCTCACGGTACAGCCGCTCGCGCAGATGGCGCGAGGTAACGTACTTGCCCTCGGTGCCGGCAAACGGGCCGTCATTGACCGAGAAGGTCATCTCAATGGTCGGCTCGCTGACCTTGACAAACTCCAAGGCCTCGGTGCCGTCGGTGGCTACCAGGGTATCACCGATGGTGATATCGGTCGCACCCGAGAAGCAGACAATGTCACCCACGCGGGCGCTTTCCACCTGGGCGCGGCGCAGGCCGTCAAACTGGTAGATGGAAACGATGCGGGCGCGATCCCGCTTTTCGGGGTCGTGATAGTTGAGGATGGCCACGTCCTGGTTCTGGCGCAGCATGCCGCGCTCGATGCGGCCAATGCCGATACGCCCGACGTACTCGTTATAGTCGATAGAGGAAACAAGCAGCTGAAGCGACCCGTCCTCCTCCCCCTCGGGGGCGGGGATATAGTCAATAATGGTGTCGAAAAGCGGCTGCAGATCCACGCCCTCCTCGTAAGGAGAAAGCGAGGCCGTGCCGGCGCGGCCGGAGCAGAAGAGCATAGGCGAATCCAGCTGCTCGTCTGTGGCGTCCAGATCCATCAGAAGCTCAAGGACCTCCTCCTCGACCTCCTCAATGCGGGCATCCGGACGGTCGATCTTATTGACGACCACGATCACGCGGTGGTTAAGGGCAAGGGCACGCTCCAGCACAAAGCGGGTCTGCGGCATGGGGCCCTCGGCGGCGTCCACCAGAAGGATAACGCCGTTGACCATCTTCAGAATGCGCTCCACCTCGCCGCCAAAGTCGGCGTGGCCGGGTGTGTCTACAATGTTGATCTTGGTGTCCTTGTAATACACGGCGGTATTTTTGGCAAGGATAGTAATGCCGCGCTCTCTTTCAATGTCGTTCGAGTCCATCACGCGGTCGACAGTCTCCTGGTTTTCACGGTAGATGCCGCCTTGTCTCAGCATCTCATCCACAAGGGTGGTCTTGCCGTGGTCAACGTGGGCGATAATGGCAACGTTACGCAGATCGTTCCGTTTCAATGCTATTTCCTCTTCTTCCTACAGTTTGATTGTCTTTATAACTTAACTATTATATCACATCACAAGAAAAATTCAATCCTTTTTCAAAAATAATCCAAGCTTTTTCGGAAAAAGAGGGGGCAAATCCCTCCTTTTCCCCGGTGTGGGGCTTGACAAGGCCTGTCCTGTGGTGTTATAATCAAGGGGCAAGTGTGCGGCGCGGCCGCGCGATACGGTGCCGAAAGGTAGTACCGTGAGGAAAGTCCGGGCTTCA
>JAGBZZ010000224.1 GCA_017652965.1 Clostridia bacterium
GGGCGATCCGCTCGAATTACGCCCTCATCGGCATCCCGCTGGCGACCTCGCTTTTCGGGCAGGAGGGGGCGATCGTGGCGACCGTGCTTTCGGCCTTTGCCATCCCCTTCTTCAACGTACTGGCCGTCATCACCCTGACCGTCTTCGGAAAGGATACCGAGCGGGTGAGCCTTTTGAAGATCGGCAAGGGCATCCTCAAAAACCCGCTGATCATCTCGATCGCATGCGGCTTTTTGGTGCTTGGCGTACGCGCCCTCCTTACCCACCTTGGCATCACCTTCCGCCTTTCGGATATCACCCCCGTTTACCGCGTGGCCGAGCAGCTTTCCGCCTGCGCGACCCCGGTTGCCCTGCTTTCTCTTGGGGCGCAGTTCTCCTTCTCGGCGGTGCCGGCCCTGCGGCGTGAGATCCTGGTCGGGGTCAGCGTAAAGACGGTGGCCGTCCCGCTTCTCACCCTTTCTGCCGCCTATCTGATCGGCGGCTTTACGGGGGCACACTTCGCCTCCTTTGTGGCGATCTTTGCTACCCCTGTGGCGGTGGCCAGCGTGCCGATGGCACAGGAGATGGGGGCGGACAGCCGCCTGGCAGGACAGCTGGTGATCTTCTCCACCCTTGTCTCTGCCGTGACCATTTTTCTCTTCTCCTTTGTCCTGAAGGCGATCGGTATCTTTTGACGGAGGCTATCATGAAACGAAAACAAAACCTTACATATTTATTCGATTTTGACGGTACCCTTGTCGATTCCATGCCTACCTTTGTGTCTGCTATGCTTGGCCTGCTTGACAAGGCGCACATCCCCTACAGCAAGGATATCGTCAAGATCATCACCCCCCTCGGCTACGGCGGCACGGCACGCTATTTCCGCACTCTCGGATTAGATATTCCCGAGGAGGAGATGGTCAGGGAGATGAAGCGCTTTGCCCTGGATGCCTACCTGCACACCATCCCCGAAAAGGTGGGGGTCATCGAAACGCTGAGGGCCCTCCATGAGCGCGGCGACAGCCTGAATATCCTGACGGCAAGCCCGCACGAGGCGCTGGATGCTTGCCTTGAAAGGCTGGGGATCCTGCCGCTTTTTGAGAACGTCTGGTCCTGTGAGGACTTTGCGACCACCAAGGCCGACCCCGCCATCTACCGTATGGCGGCAGAGCGGTTAGGCGTACCCGTCGGAGAGGTCATCTTTGTGGACGACAACCTGGGGGCGATCACCACCGCCAAGGAGGCGGGCATGCGTGCCTTTGGCATCTATGATGCAACCTCGGAGGATCTGCGCCCCGAGATGGAGGCGGTGGCCGAGCGGTATCTTCTTGCACTTTCCGACCTTCTTTGATGGGGGGTGGCTGCCTTGAAATTCTGCTACGACCACGACCTGCACATCCACTCTACCCTGTCTGTCTGCGGGAACGACCCGGAGCAGACCCCGGAGCGTATCCTTGCCTACGCCAAGGAAAATAGACTTCACACCGTCTGCCTTACCGACCACTTCTGGGATGAAGCCCTGCCGATAAACTCGGGCTTTTACCGTGCCCAGAGCCTTGCGCACATCAAAAGCGCACTCCCCCTTCCTACCTCACAGGACGTCCGCTTTCTTTTCGGATGCGAGACAGAGATGGATGCCCACGGTGTCATCGGTATTGCGCCCGAGCATTACGGCCTTTTTGATTTTATCATCGTTCCCACCACCCATATGCACATGGGGGATCTCGTGATCGCCCCGGAGAATTACCGCACGACCGAGCAGCGGGCAGAGGCGTGGTTCTCGCGCATCGACACGGTGCTCTCGTCGGATCTCCCGCTTTCCCGCGTGGGGCTTGCCCATCTGACCACCTCACTTCTTCTGCGCGGAGACCGCGACGGCTGGCTCGCGATCCTCGATGCCCTCGACGAGGGCGAGATGCGCCGCACCTTCAAGCGGGCGGCCGCGCTGGGGGTCGGGATCGAGCTGAATATGGGCTCGCTTCTGACCGATGAGACCGAGGCAACCGTCCTGCGTCCCTACCGCATCGCACACGAATGCGGCTGTAAGTTCTACATCGGGCTTGATGTGCATCTCGCGCGCGAGTGGCCCGAGGCACCGCAGATGGCGGCGAATATGCTCGACCGCCTTGAGCTTTCCGAGGATGACAAGCATCCGCTTGCGAAGGATTGGCGCTAAAAAACTCTACCGAAAGGATACGACCATGCTGCAAAGAAAAACGCTTTTCAAA
>JAGBZZ010000225.1 GCA_017652965.1 Clostridia bacterium
AAGGCGGCGTTGGACCAGTCGCCCTCTACCTGCACGTGGTCGGGGGTTTTGCCCTCTCGGGGCAGAACGGTATAAATCCGACCTGCCTCCGTTTCGTCGCAGAGGATCCTGCCACCAAAGGCGGTCAGCGCGTCGCGCGTCAGATCAATATAGGGCAGAGACTCGGCTTTGCCCGTTACGCACAGCTTGCCGCCGTTACGGCAAAGACAAAGCGCGAACAGCATACCGCTGATAAACTGGGAAGAGACGTTCCCGGGAACGGTAAAGTCGTTTCCTCGGAGCCTGCCTTCCATCACAAGGGGATTGCTTCCCACAGGGGAGAAGGAAATGCCCTTTGCCTCCAGCTCCTCCCGAAGGGGAGAAAGGGGACGGAGAGGGAGTCTTCCCGCCATTTCAAAGGAGGCGGAAATGCCAAGCGCCGCCACGATGGGCACGAAAAAGCGAAGGGTCGATCCGCTTTCTTTGCAGGGAAGAATGGCTTTTTGGGGAAGCGATTGAATGGGAGTTACCAGATAAAAAGGAGCGTTGCGTATCACCGTAGCCCCTAAAGCAGATAGGCAATCGACGGTGGCTTCGATATCCTCATTGATCTGTTCGCAACGGATTTTCGTAGGGGTATCTGCAAAGGCGGCACAGATCAAAAGCCGATGCGCGGCGGACTTGGAGGCGATGGATGGGAGCGTGCCGCAAGGCGAGACGGGAGTTAGTGTAACGTTCATGAGCGCTCCAATCCTTTCGCGATAAAATCGGTAAGAGATGCAACGGGAAGCCGATATAAGCGGCTGTCACCGATGCCGTAGGGAACGACCAAGGAAAGCATGTCGCCTGCCCGTTTTTTGTCGGCAGAGGCGGCACTTGCCAGTTCTTTGGCATCAAAGGGGCATTCCACGGGCAAGTGGTTGGCTTGCAGGAGAGCGATCAGCTCTTGCAGATCGGCTTTCGGGCAAAGCCCCATAGCCACGGCGGCACGGGTCACGATGACCATGCCCATGGCAACGGCGCTTCCGTGGGAGATGACAAGCTCGGAGCAAAGCTCAATGGCGTGTCCTACGGTGTGACCGAGATTGAGGAGCTGACGGGCTCCGCGGTCAAATTCGTCTCCCTCCACCACGTCGCGCTTGTTGGCAACGCAGGTGGCAATGACCTCTTCCAAATGCTCGGCAATGCCGCTCTTCAAGCGCTCAAAGAAGGGGCGATCGTTGATGACGCCGTACTTGATGATCTCGGCACAGCCATCGGCAAAGATTTTTTGAGGGAGGGTGTCGGTGGTTCGGCAGTCGCAAATGACCAGCGAGGGCTGATGACACGCACCCGCCAGATTCTTTCCTGCCCGAAGATCCACGGCGGTCTTACCGCCAACCGAGGAATCCACCGCCGCCAAGAGGGTGGTGGGGATCTGAACGAAGGGAACACCGCGCAGATACACGGCGGCGGCAAAGCCGCACAAGTCGCCTACCACACCGCCGCCGAGGGCGATGAGCGCGTCGCTTCTCGTCAATCGGTTTTCTGCGCAAAACTCTAACAGGGCGCAGAGGGATTCCATATTTTTAGAGCCTTCGCCGTGGGGGATCACGAAAAGCAAGGGGGCATATCCTGCCGCCTCCAAGGATCGGCGCAGACGGTCGTAATACAGCCCGTGAACGGTATCGTCGGTGACGACACAGACACGGCAGATGCCGATATGCTCGGCGCAAAGCGCGCCCGCTTGATCCAAAAGACCGTCCCCGATGAGAATGGGATACGTGGTGGAAGCGTTTACGGTAACAG
>JAGBZZ010000226.1 GCA_017652965.1 Clostridia bacterium
GCGGCATAGCCGCAAAGCGACGGGGGGCGCTTAAGCCCTGCCGGTACACCTTTGGCCTCTACCCGATAAAGCCCCTCCCCGATGGGCCGAAAGGGGACAGAAAGCGAAAGGCGAAGCGTAAGAGGGCGGCCGTCATCCGAGGAAAAGGACAGCTCGGAAACAAAGGTATCGTCGGCGGTAAAGCATTTCCGCTCACGCACCGTCAAAAGGCCTGCGGGGGCATAGTCCCCCATCGGCTCGGCACGGTAGTAGGTATCGCAAAAGGCGGGTGTCCAGCGGTGGCGCACAGCCCGAAGCGAAAGCGGGGTGTCGCCGCACAGGATCACGGGGACGACGGGTGAGGGGGTATCGATCTCATACCCGAAGGCCACCGCGCCGCAAAGCCCGGGGGTGGGAGGATCCCATTTTTGCAGGGTGGGCTGCCGATAGTCCTCCGGTGTGACGGTATGCCGCCCCATAGCGTGCAGGTTATACCCGTGCAGGTCGCTTCTTTTTGAATTTTCCAGCAAGCGGTTCACGTTCAGCATACTTCTCTCCTTACAGTGAAAAAAGGGGGACGTCACTGCCCCTTGCGCTCAATTTTTTCAAGGCTGTTTTCCTTGTCGCGGCGGGCGAGATATTCGCAGGGGGTGCATCCAAGCTCCTGGCGGAAGACCCGATAAAAGGTGCGCATCGAGCCAAAGCCGCTCTCCAGGGCGCAGTCTGTGATGCTGTAGCCGCCCTCGTTCAGCAGGATGAGGGCGTTTTTGAGGCGCACAACCGAAAGATAGCGGCAAAAGCCGATGCCGATGCAGGCCGAAAACCAGCGCGAGATATAGGCCTTGGTATAGCCGAACCGTGTGGCAAGCCCGTCAAGAGAAAGGTCGTTTTTAAAGCTTTCGTTGACATATACCAGCATCCGGGACGCAAGGGCCGGCTCGGGCTCTCTTTCCCGATCGGCCAAAAAGATCCTGTCCATGACCATGCCGAGGATGACGTGGAGATAGCCCATCTGCTCGATCTCATTCATGCCGTCCCGCTTGAGGGCGGCGATGCATTCCTTGATGCGTGCCACGGCGGCACGGTCTGTAATAAAGGGATAGGAGGCTCTTTTGCTTTTGGTTGCCTCCACGAATCGCTCACAAAGATACACCGGGATGATCAGAACGCTGGAGCGGGAGGAAACGGGGGTCTTATAGGCGTGCGAATCATAGGAAAGGGCAACCGACATCTCCCCGGCCGAAAGGAGGCGGTGATGGCCGTTTACGAAAAGCTCCATCTCGCCGGAGTCCACAAAATAAAGCTCGATGTGCGAATGAAACTGTAAAACACAGCTGTCGTTTTCGTACTCCTTGTAAAAGAGCCGATTGTGCCTTTCCCGCTCAATATTGAACCTGGGCTGCAAAAAATCCCCTCCTTTCCCGCTTTGTGTGCAAAAAATGACACAAAGATTTGCTTTTGTGGCAGGAAAATGACAAATTGTTACGCTATAATTATAATACAGATATAAAAATCTGTCAATAGACAATCATCTATTAAAGGAGCATATACACATGAGATACGGCATTTTAAAGGACATCAAGGAGGGGGAGTTCCGCGTGATCTCCACCCCTGCCGAGGTAAAGACCATTGTCGCCGCAGGGCACGAGGTATGGGCAGAGCATGATTGCGGCCGTGCCGCGGGCTTTCCCGACGAGAAGTACGAGGCGGCAGGCGCACGCATCGTCTACACGCGCGAGGAGATGTGGGCGGGCTGTGACATGGTGGCCAAGGTCAAGGAATTCACCCCTGTCGAATACCCCCTGATGAGAGAGGGGCAGATCATCCTCGGCTGTATCCATCCCGCCGGCCACCCCGCGGAGGTGGAGGCCATTCTTGAGCGCGGCGTTATCGCCTTTACGGCCGAGGATGCCCACCGCTACGGCTCGCCGAACTGTGAGGCGGCCGGTAAGCAGGGCGCGCTTTTCGGGCTGGAATCGATGCTGACCATCAACGGCGGCAAGGGTAAGTTTGTCGGCGGATTTGCGGGTGCCCCCCGTATGAACGTGCTGATCCTCGGTGCGGGGGTCGTCGGCCGTGGGGCACTGGAGGTGCTGTACGCCCTCTGTGCAAGCTGCACGGTCATGGATATCAACGTCGGTCTCCTTCGCTCCCTGCTTTCGCAGTATGAAAGCAAGATCAGCACGGTGATCTGCAATAAGGAGGCCATCGCCGAGATTCTGCCCACGACCGACATGGTGCTGAACTGCGTGAAATGGGATAAGAGCCGCAAGGACTTCCTTATTGACCGCGAAATGCTGAAGCTGATGGAGCCCGGCAGCGTGCTTGTCGACATCTCCAACGATGACCCGGGCGCGATCGAATCCAGCCACGAGACCCACCACGATAACCCCCGCTACGTGGTCAACGGCGTGGTGCATTACTGCGTTTCCAACATTCCCGGGGCTGTGGCCAACTCCACCTCTGTTGCCTACGCCTCCGAGATGCTGCCCATGATCCTTTCCATCCTTTCGGACGGGGTGGCCGAGTGCTGCGTGAAGGACGGCTTCTACCGCCGCAGCCTGACCGCCTATCGCGGCTATCTGACCCACGAGGAGACCAGCGCCATCCAGGGGCGCCCGTGGATCCGCCCCGAGGACATGCTCGGCATTGCCGACCGTGCGCTTGACCCCGCCCCCCCGGCCACGGTGACCCGCTCGAGCAACTTTTATAAGAAATAAGGGGGGGCACCCGCATGGAAATCGACATCGCAAAGATCGACCCGAATTTTAAGATCAGCGAGGCCTTTGGCCGTGAGGACGTGGTGCTGAGAAGCTGTCTCGAAGCCCCGTTCTCGATCCACGGTGTCACCCACGACGGCGAGGGCTTTTGCCGCCTGCCGAAAAAGCTTGCCGAATCGGTCAACCCGAGCATTGCCGCGCTTTCCAGGCATACGGCAGGCGGGCGGGTGCGCTTTCGCACCGATAGCCCCTTTGTGGCCCTGCATCTTGTAAGCCCCACGCTTGGGCGGATGTCACACTTTGCCGCTACCGGCTCGGCAGGGCTTGATCTTTATGCCGACGGGGTCTACAAAAAGACGGTCATCCCCCCGCCCGACAAAACCAGCTATTCGGGGATCATAGAGCTTGGTGAGCGCAAAATGCGCGATATCGAGATCAATTTCCCGCTCTATAGCCGTGTCACCGATATCGAGATCGGCCTTTTGCCGGATGCCGTGGTGGAAGCGCCGAAGCCCTACCGCTACGCCACCCCCGCCGTCTTCTACGGCTCGTCGATCACCCAGGGCGGCTGTGCCTCGCGCCCCGGCACCTGCTATCAGGGGCATATCAGCCGCTACTTTGACCTTGACTATATCAACCTCGGCTTTTCGGGGAACGCCAAGGGCGAGATCGCACTTGCCGAGTATATCGCCTCTCTTCCCGTATCGGTCTTCTTTATGGATTACGACAACAATCCCCCGACCGTACAGCATCTGCGCGAAACGCACGAGCCCTTCTTCTTGGCTGTGCGCAAGGCGCACCCCGATATCCCGGTGATCATGATGTCCCGCCCGAAGCCCTTCTCCATGCTTTGCGATTGGGAGATCGAGCGGCGCGAGGTCATCCGCACGACCTACGAGAACGCCCGCTCCCGCGGGGACAAGAACGTCTATTTCATTGACGGCGAGACCCTGACCGCCCTCTCGGGTACCGAGGGGATGGTGGACGGATGCCACCCCACCGACCTCGGCTTTTTCTCCGAGGCGCGCGCGCTGATCGAGCTTTGTGAGCGCGAGGGGATCCTCAAAAGACCGTAAAATACAAAAGGCCGTAAACCCCCCTGCCACCCTCGTGCGGCGGGCGGTCTTACGGTTTTTTCTTTTCCTGCTTGCAATGTGGGCGCCTGTATGGTATACTGTATATAAGCCTATCAAATCCACTAAAGAGGAGACCTCTTATGAAACGCTCTCTGCTTTTTTTCCTGCTTCTTGCGGTGGCGGCACTTTTGCTGGTAGCCTGCGGTGGCACTACCCCTGCAGAAACCACCCCGCCCTCATCCACCACCGAGGCGGCAACCACCACGACCGCGGTCACTACTACCGTTATGACGACGACCGTCACGACCGCACCCGCCCTGCCTGTCTCGGAAAACTACATCAAGGAGACACAGGTGCTGTCGGGCGGCGGCCTTCGCATCACCTACCGCGACGGCACCAAGCTGAACCTTGGCAGGCTTGACCTGCGCGAGGGCTACAACAGTGCAAGCATTGCCCACACGCTGGACAGATACACCGGCATCCTTACCCTGACGGTGACCGAAAGCGCCTCCGTGAACATTGCCAACCGCCAGCTTGGCACCGCCGCCACCCCCACCGCCCTCAGCCTGCGTGAAAACAACGGCTTGCTGGAGTGGACGCTTTGCGGCACCGAGGACTGGGCACCCCTCTGCCGTGCCGACGGCCGTGGCCTTCCCGAGGGGGTCACCCCGCTTTATGAGCTTGCCGATATCCTTTCGATCGGCAGGGTGGAAAAGGCCGATGGCGACAAGGTAGTGCTTGTGATAAGTGAAAACAAGCTCCGCTTCCGTGCCCGTGAATGGAAGGACGGCACAGACCTTGTGACCGATGCCAAGCTTGGCGGCAGTGCCAACAAGAAATTCAACATGAGCACCATCGCCGAGATCCCCGCCTCGCTCTCTCTTGAAAGCATCTCGACCGCGAAGGTTGACGGGTATCTCCGCTTCAAGGATGCCGGCGACGACATCAAGCCCATTCAGATGAACGGCACCAACATCGGCGCCAACCACGGCTACTACGTCATTTCCGCCATCAAGAACCCGATGCTTGACCCGAAGGACGAGAGCGACATCGGCTCGATCTGGGAGGCGGACGGCGTCCGCTACGTCCTTGTCCGCATCACTGCCACCAAGGAGGCGGGCGGCGAGGTCATGCTTTGGTTCTGCCCGTATTACGACGAGGCCATGGAGACCGGCTATTTCAATTACAAGCAGATCGCCGCAGGGGCAACCATCACGCACGTATCGGGGGCTACCCACACCGAAAGCTTTACCACGGCCGATGCCTCGGTGCAGGCGCAGTTCTATATCGCGCTTAACCACTATTATGAGGCCGCCTTCCTGAACGGCACCGAGGAGGTCGACCTTTATAAGGACGGCACCTATACGGCGGAATTTATCGATTTTTACGAGGAGTACGATCTGATCTATCTGCCTACCATGCTGGAGGCCCTGATCGACAACGTGGGCTGGAACACCGACATGAGCCACTGCAGTGAGGACATTGCCGACTCCTACGTCACCTTCCAGAACACCTACCGCTTCCACAAGAACGGCGCCTGCGTGGTGTACAGTGAGTACGATTTCCACAAAGATGTCAAGATCACCTATATGGGCGGCGTGCAGTCGGGTAAGTTTGCCGAGGAAACCCACTACATCTACGTGCCCGGCACGACCAACCTTGCCGTCCCCACCCTCCAGGGTAGCGCCACCGTCAACGTAGGGGTAGACCACCTTGCCATCCCCGATCGGCTGACCACCAGCTACTTCCAGTTTACCGACGATAACGGCACCAAGGGGATGAACATCGGCTTTAATCCCCTGTACGGTACGGCCGTCAACGAGGTAAGATGGAACTATATCGGTAAAAAAACGTCGGACAGTAATCTCGCCTTCTACTACAACACCTACAAGATGTATCCCCGTCTCATCTCCAACTGTGAGCTGGCGGCAGGCACCAAGATCTCCTGCGTTGCCTACCGCCTGCCCTCGTACATCCTGGACGATGACTTTACCGCCATCAACTGGTACTGGGTGGGGGATGACATCTATCTCTCGCTTCACACCGATACCCCCCTTCAAAAGACCGTCACCGTGCTTCCCGAGTATATGAACGGCATGTCGGTGGAGGTGATCGAGGCCTCCTACAGCTTTGACGTCCAAAGCAAGACCGTCGAAAACGGCAGTATCAACATACTGTCCTCCTCCGAGGGATATGCCATTATCAAGCTCTCCCCAAAGAACTGATCGCGAGGAACGGTTGATTTTTACAAAAGACTGTGCTATAATACAAACGGGCAGGCGGATGCCTGCCCGATCTATTTTAAAAACGAGGTGCTACGTATGGATCAGCAATTCATGAGAATGCTTTCTGACCGTTTTGGCATGTTTGTCCACTACGGCATTTACAGCTCGCTTGGCGGGCGCTATAAGGGAGAGAAGGTCCCGGGGCTTGGAGAATGGATCCAGCTGCGCGGTATGATCCCGATTGCGGAGTACGAGCAGTTTGGGCGCGAGGGCTTTTGCCCTGCCCCCGATTTTGCGAAAAATCTTGTGAAAAAGGCAAAGGCCGCAGGCGTGCGCTATATCGTGCTGACGGCCAAGCATCACGACGGCTTCTGCCTCTTTAAGACGGCCTGCGACGGCTACAACACCTACGATTATTTCGGCCGTGACCTTTGCCGTGAGCTGGCCGATGCCTGCCGCGCCGAGGGGCTGGAGGTCGGCTTCTATTACTCGCACACGCTGGACTGGCATGAGCCGAACGCCGGCGGCAACTATGCCCTTACCAACCCCAACTACAAAACGAGAAACCGCAATAACTGGGACTTCCCGAACGACGATATCAACTTCCCGCAGTATTTCCGCGATAAGTGCCTGCCCCAGGTGCGTGAGCTGCTTACGGGGTACGGCGATCTCAAGCTGATCTGGTTTGACTTCCCGCACGATATCACCGATGCGGAAAGCGCCGAGCTGCGCGAAACCGTTAAGACCCTGCAGCCGAACTGCCTGATCAACTCTCGCATCGGGCACAGCTACTGTGACTATCATTCGCTCAGCGACAACGGCCTGCCCACCACCCCGCGCAACCTGCCCCTTGAGTGTCTTGTGACCCTGAACGATACCTGGGGCTACAAGGACTACGACGACAACTGGAAGAGCCCCGAAAGCGTGATCGGCATTCTGTGCCGCACCCTTTCTGCCGATTCCAGCCTTCTTCTGAACGTGGGCCCGATGGCGGATGGGTCGCTCACCCCCGAGACCGAGGCCATCCTTGCTGAGGTCGGCAAATGGACAAGCCGCAACAGCGAGGCGATCTACGGCGGGGTAGCGGGCAATCCCTTCCCCACTCTTTTCCCCTGGGGCTATCTCGGCACCAAGGGCAATTCGCTCTTCCTCTACCTGAAGGAGATCCCCGAGGAGCTTTGCCTTTCCGGCCTTGGCGGTACGCCGACGGCCGTTACCCTGCTTGGCGAGGAGGAGCCGACCGCCTTCACCTATGCCGACGGCTACCTCACCTTCAGCCCGAAGGATACCGGCCTGCCGATGCCTGTTTATAAGATCGATTTTGCCGCCCCGCCCGCAATCTCCTCCGAGCTTGCGATCGACCGTGCCCGCACCTCGCTTCCCGCGGCGAAGGCCTCCATCGCCCGCCGTGAGGACCCGTACGGCGAGGTACGCCCCATCCTTTACGAGTGTGACATCTACCGCTCGGATTATGCCAAGCACGGGCTTGCCGTCAGCCGCCTGGAATGCACCCACTGCTGGCAATCCTCCGAGGATCTGCTTGTCTGGGATGCCGATTTTGCCGAGGCGGGCGACTATGAGGTCAGCCTGATCTGTGCCCCCGGCATCTACGAAACA
>JAGBZZ010000227.1 GCA_017652965.1 Clostridia bacterium
CTTGAGGAGAGCCGCCTGCGGTTTGTGGAGACCAAGGAAAGAGCCGACTGGCACGATATGATCCAGCTGCTCCCCTCCAGCTACAACCAGATGCGTACCGTCACCATGAACTATGAGACGCTGGTGAATATATATTATGCCCGCCGCCACCATAAGCTGGCCGAGTGGCATACGCTTTGCAAGGTCATTGAGGAGCTGCCCTATGCCCGCGAGATGATCCTTGTCAAGGACGGGGAGTGACCCTGTCCGATATCTTACGGTGAGACCCGCCCCCCCGGCGGGGCTCACCGCCTTTCCCGTTATTGCCGATTGGAGGAACTATGGCAGATATTTTTGAGCTTTTTAAAAAGATCGGCAGCACGTCGCCCGAGCGTGCCGCGCCGGTCTCTTTGCTGATCGCGGGGCTTGGTAACCCCGGCGCCGAATACCGCGACACCCGCCACAATGCCGGCTTCTGGGCGGTGGATGCCCTGGCATCCCGCTTGGGTACCCGGGTGGATCGCGCCCGCTTTCACGCCCTTGTGGGGGAGGGGATGCTGGGGGATACCCGCGTGCTTCTGATGAAGCCCGAGACCTTTATGAACTCCTCCGGCACGGCGATCGCCGAGGCGGCGAGCTTTTATAAGATCCCGCCCGAGCGTGTGATCGTCCTTTGTGACGACATCAGCTTTGCCCCGGGTGTCATCCGCATCCGCCGCCGTGGCTCGGCGGGGGGGCATAACGGCTTAAAAAGCATTATCGAGTGCCTCGGCTCGCAGGATTTTGCGCGGGTCAAGATCGGGGTGGGGGAAAAGCCCCGCCCGGATTATCCGCTGGTGGATTGGGTGCTTGGGCGCCTCCCCGCGGCAGACCGTGCCCTGGTGGACGGTCGCTTGGACGATATCTGCGATGCCCTTACTCTTCTTGGCCGCGGCGAGTTTGAGCTCGCCATGAACCGTTATCCGAGGTAAAGCAATGTCGCTTCGTATCCGTGCGCTTCTTGAAATGCGGGAGGCGCGTGAGTTCCTGGATCTTTTACCGCGTGAGGCGGCCTCGGCCCATCCGTTGCCTGCGGCGGTGTCCGGCCTGCCGGAGGAGGCACTGACCCTTCTTGCCCTGGAGGGATGCCGCCGTCTTCAGGCAAACGGCCGCCCCTGCCTTATCCTGGTGCGGGACGTCCTGACGGCCACCCGGGTGGCCGAGCGGCTGTCCGGCCTTGGCCTGCGCGCCGCCGCCTATCAGCCGCGCGAATATATTCTGTATCATATCACCGCCTCTCACGAGGCCGAGCGTGCCCGCCTTTCGGTGCTTGCGGGGCTTATGAACGGGGAGCTTGACGCCGTGGTCACGACCCCCGAGGCCGCCCTTGGCTATACCGTGCCGCGTGCGCGCCTTGCCGAGCGGGTGCTGACCCTGCACCCCGGGGATACCCTGTCGCCCGAGGCGCTTTGCCGCGTGCTTTCGGCCTGTGGCTTTTTGTCTGTCACCACCGTGGAGGGGGCGGGCCAGTTTGCTCACCGCGGCGGGATCGTGGATTTCTCGGCCGACGGTGCCGCCCCGCCTGTGCGCGTGGAATTCTTCGGAGACGAGATCGACCGTCTCGGCAGCTTTGACCCGCTTTCCCAGCGGCTTTTGGAGCCCCTGCCGTCGGCCGCCGTTTTCCCTGCCCGCGAGGTCATCCCCGATAAGGAGGGCTATGCCCGCATCCGCGACGAGGTGCGCCGCATGATCGCCAAGGCCGAGGCGGCCGAGGTGAAAAGCGCCCTTACGGCCGAGCTTACGGCTGTGGACGCGGGGGTCGAGCTCCCCTTTGCCGATAAGTATATTAAGCAGTGCTATCCCGAGGAAGAGACCCTGCTTTCCTATTTCCCCCCGGAGGGGACGCCCCTCTTTCTGCTGGGTGCTTCCGAGCTTTTGACCGCGATGCCCGAGGCCCTGCGGCTGTACAGTGAGCAGGAGGGCGCCCGTGTGACCGAGGGGGCCCTGCCCGCGCGGTATGCCTCTCATGCCACGGCGGCCACCCTCACCCTTTTCTGTGAGCGCGCCTTTGCCCTCTATCTGAACGTCTTTTCCGCCCCGCCCCCGGGGCTGCGCCTTTCCGGCCTTTTCGGCTTTTCCTGCCGTCTTACCCCGCAATACGGCGAAAAGCCCGCCCTTTTGCACGAGGATCTTGCCGATTACCGCAACCGCGGCTACCGCGTGGTGCTTTTGTGCCGCACCCGCAAGGAGGCCGAGGAGCGGGCAGGGGATCTTTCGGCGCTTGGCTACCGTACCCGCCTTGCCGAGGAGGGGTGTGCCCTGCCCGCGGCGGGGGAGATCCTTCTGACGGGGGAGGAGTGCGGTGCCGGCTTTGAGCTGCCCAATCTGCATCTTACCCTGCTTTCGCTGTGTGACGACCCCGCCAAGGGGGCGGCCAAGGCACGCCGCCGCGCCCGTTACGTCGGTAAAAAGAGCGGCGTCGGCGACCGCATCCTTTCGTATGCCGAGCTGCACGAGGGGGATTACGTCGTGCATGCCGCCCACGGCATCGGCCGTTTTCTCGGGATGCAGACCCTGACGGTGGACGGTACGGTCAGCGATTATATCACCCTGCAATACGCAGGGGAGGAAAAGCTTTTCCTGCGTGCCGATAAGCTGGAGCTTGTCTCGCGCTATATCGGCGCCGGCTCGGACAGTGGCACGGTGCGCCTTTCCAAGATCGGCGGTACGGCCTGGGGCACGGCCAAGGCACGCGCCAAGGCGGCCGCCAAAGATATGGCCAAGGAGCTTGTGGCCCTGTACGCCGCGCGCTCTCGCCTGCCGGGATATGCCTACCCGCCCGAGGGAGAGATAGAGGCCGAGTTTGCCGCCTCGTTTGAATATGAGGAGACCCCGGCACAGACCCAGGCGATCGCCGAGATCGCGGCCGATATGTCCCGCCCCGTGCCGATGGATCGGCTCCTTTGCGGTGACGTTGGCTACGGCAAGACCGAGGTTGCCCTGCGTGCCGCCTTCCGTGCGGCGATGGCGGGCAAGCAGGTGGCTATCCTTGTGCCCACCACCATCCTTGCGCTTCAGCACTATAACACCATAAGATCCCGGATGCGCGGCTACCCCCTGAACGTGGAGATGATCAGCCGCTTCCGCAAGCCCCGTGAGGTGGCCGCTATCCTCCGGCGCCTTGCCAGGGGCGAGATCGATATCATCGTGGGGACGCACGCCCTGCTTTCCAAGAACGTAGCCTTCCGTGATCTTGGGCTTCTCATTGTGGACGAGGAGCAACGCTTTGGCGTCGGACAGAAGGAAAAGATCAAGCAAATGACAAGCGGGGTAGACGTTCTGACCCTGACGGCGACCCCGATCCCCCGTACCCTCAACATGGCCATGAACGGCATCCGGGATATGTCGGTGCTGGACGAGGCGCCCGAGGATCGCTCTCCGGTTGCGACCTTTGTGATGGAGCATGACGACCTGATGATCGCCGAGGCGATGCGGCGTGAGCTTTCGCGCGGGGGGCAGGTCTTGTATCTTTATAACCGCGTGGAGACCATCTTCCGTGTGGCCGCCAAGGTACAGGAGGCACTGCCCGAGGCACGCCTGGCCGTGGCGCACGGGCAGATGGACCGCGAGGAGCTGGAGGGCATCTGGCAGGCACTGGTGCTTGGGGAGCTGGATATCCTGGTGGCCACCACCATCATTGAGACGGGGGTGGACCTGCCGAATGCCAATACCCTGATCATCGAGGATGCCGACCGCCTTGGCCTTGCCCAGCTGCATCAGATCCGCGGGCGTGTCGGGCGTTCGGCACGGCGTGCCTATGCCTATTGCACCTATCGCCCGGGCAAGGCGCTTTCCGAGGTGGCAACCAAGCGCCTGGAGGCCATCCGCGAATATGCCGAGTTTGGTGCAGGCTTCCGCGTGGCACTGCGGGATCTTGAGATCCGCGGTGCCGGCAACCTTCTGGGGGCGGAGCAGCACGGCCATATCGAGGCTGTGGGGTATGACCTCTACGTCCGCCTGCTTTCCGAGGCGGTTCTGGAGGAGAAGGGCGAAAGCGTGAAGCCCCCGGTGTCCGCCACGGTGGATCTTGGGCTTGATGCCTATATCCCCGAGGCCTACATCCCCTCCTCGGCGCATCGCATCGATATGTATAAAAAGCTGTCTCTCATCGGTACCGACGATGACCTTGGGGACGTTTTGGACGAGTTTTGCGACCGCTTTGGCGAGCCGCCGCAGCCCGTGCTTTCGCTCCTGCATATCGCGCTTGCCCGCGCCATGGCTACCGGGGCAGGCTTCCAAAGGATCGAGCGGCGGGGCAGTGATCTGCGCTTTTTGTTCCCCGCGCTTTCCCTGGCCGCATGGAGTGAGGCCTTTGCCACCCTGCCCGGCCTGCGGATGACCGGCTCGCCCGAGCCGTTTGTCACCTACCGTCTCCGCCCGGGTGAGGATCCCGCCGAGACGGCGCTGACCGTTCTGCGCGCTTACCTTGTCGGGTCGGGCGCCGGAAAAACCACACAGGAATCCCAATAATTTTTAGTGATAGAAAAAGGATGTAACGGTATGAAAGACTTGCACGGTGCCGCCAAGTGCGGCAAAAAGAAGATCCTCCTGGCCTCGGTGGCCATTGTGCTGATCCTTGCGCTTTGCGTGGGGCTTGTGTTCCTGTTTGTCCCCCGCGATCCTGCCCTCACCTTCCGCGGGGTATCGGTGGACGGCGAGATGTACGCCTTCTGGTTCTCGATGCTGAAGACCGACTTTATGCGGCGCCACGGCCTTAAGAGCACCGAGGACGTGCCCGCCTTCTGGTCGAAGAACAGTGACGTGGCAGGCAAGAGCTGGGGCGTGCTTCTGAACGAGGAGATCGAGGAGGCGATCAAGCTGCGCGTGGTGGCCGCCCTCTTATATGACGAGCTTGGCCTGCAGATGACCACCTCGCAGAAGAAGAGCATTCAGCAATACTATGAGGATATGCTGACCTACGTGGCCGACGGTGACCGCGCAAAGATGGAGGAGCTGACCGAAAAATACGGGACGAGTGCCGCCGCCATCAAGCGCTGCGCCGCCTTTGACATGAAGGCGGATCTGCTTTACTACCACCTGTCGCTGGAAAACGGCAGCGGTATGACGGCGGAGGAGCTGATCTCCTACTACAGCGATAACTACAGCCGCGTGAAGATCCTGTATATCAACAACGAGTACAAGGCCATTGTGGACGAATCGGGCGTGCGTGTGCAGACGCCACTGACCGAGCTTGAGCAGGCGGCCAACGCCCAGCAGAAGGCGGCACTGGATGCCTATTTCGGTTCTGCCGCCTATGACGGGGTGTCCTACGCAACCGAGGCGATCACCGCCGATATCTTTGAGAGCTATCTTTCGGGCTCGGATGAGGGCCTGCATGCCGAGGGCGTGTACCCGAGCGGCCTGTATATCACCCGTAAGCTGGATCTTATCACCCCCGGCCTTCTGGAGGAGAAGGTCTTTTTGGAGGCCATGGAGATGAAGGAAGGGGACTTCGTGCGTGTGGAGACCGAGGATGGCGTGCGCTATCTGTTTGGCTATGCCCTGGACACCGCCCCCTATAACCGCACCGAAAGCAAGGTGTTCTTCTCGAACTTCTTTGAGGGTGCGGCCTCTGTTGCCCTGACCAAGCGTGCCGAGGGTCTGCTTGACGAGGTGAAGATCCACCGTGAGAACATCGCAGGGATCGGCGTGGAGACCATTCCCTGCAACCTGGAGTTCAAGTTCTGCTCGATGAACTGACCCCGGGAATACAAAAAAGCCGCCGTGGCCACTGTGCGCTCTATTCTGAAGGACAGCTTAACTATATGGCGTAGTAGCCAAATAAGCGATTACTGACAGAGGCTCCCTTGTGTAAAGCGAGCCTCGCGAAGCGAGTGAGGGATTGTATATCATCTGTATTTACAACCCCTCCGTCAGCCTGCGGCTACCACCTCCCCTTACCCAGGGGAGGCTTTTTTGTTTGCGCTATGCGCAAAGGACGTTACCCCTGTGGGACAACTGGAGGGAGAGGTGCAAGGGGGCATACCTCGCGATTCCCCTTGACAGTCCCCCTGCGGTGTGCTACACTTTTTTTGAAGGTGGCC
>JAGBZZ010000228.1 GCA_017652965.1 Clostridia bacterium
GCGCGGGGGCTTCCTCGGCGACGGGGGCTTCCTCGGCGGCGGGGGCGTCCTCGGCGGCGGTGGCTTCCTCGGCGGCAGGGGCTTCCTCGGCGGCAGGGGCTTCCTCGGCGGCGGGGACTTCCTCGACGGCTTCCTCCACGGGCGTTTCTACCACGGGGGCAAGCTCGACCTCCTCCTCCTTCTTTTTCTTACGGGAGAACCAATTGAAAAGACCCATATTCATACCTCTTTCTGCACAGGCAAATGTAAAGATGCCTATACTTTATATACATAACTGCTATTATTATAAGGGAAAGGGGGCGTTTTTGCAATACCCTTTCGACATTTTTTTGTAATTTTTCCCGTTTGGGCAGTAAAAATCCCCTGCCGCCCCCGATACCGCACATAAAAAAGGGGCAGGCGCAAAAAGCACCTGCCTCCTCGGGAGAGCATTATTTGCCGAAGCCGAAATAGTTCTTCGCGTTCTCGTAGCAGACACCGCGTACGATACGGCCAAGCATTTCACGGTCGTTCGGATATTCGCCGTTATCGACCCAGGTACCGATAAGGTTGCAGAAGATACGGCGGAAGTACTCGTGGCGGGGATAGGAGACAAAGCTGCGGCTATCGGTCAGCATACCCACAAAGCGGGAAAGGATGCCAAGGTTGCCGAGCGCCTGCATCTGCCCCTCCATCCCATCACGCTGATCGTTGAACCACCAGCCCGAGCCGAACTGGATCTTACCGGCCGTCGGAGCACTCTGGAAGCAGCCCATGATGGTACCCAGCACGTAGTTATCCTTCGGGTTGAGGGTGTAGAGGATGGTCTTCGGCAGGCAATCGTCGATGGCCAGGGTATCAAGGAAGCCGGCAAGATCGGCCGCGATCTCACGGTCATTGACCGAGTCAAAGCCGGTATCCGGCCCAAGCAGACGGTACATCTTGGTGTTGTTGTTGCGCAGAGCACCGATGTGCAGCTGCATGGCCCAATCACGCTTCACGTACTCGGAGGCGCAGAACTTCAGAACGGCCGTACGGAAGATATCGGCCTCGCGCTCGGTGATCTCACCGCCGTTGACACGCTTTTCGAAGACGGCGGCGGCGTCACCCACCGTGCAGGGGGCAGCCTCCAGTGCATGGTCGGAAAGGCGGCAGCCATGATCGTGGAAGAAGGCGATGCGGTCGCCAAGCCAGGCAAGAAGCCCGTCATAGGTCTTGACACCGATCTTCTCAAGATAGGGCATGAAGGTCTCCTTGCCGATCTCCACCGCCTTATCGGGGCGGAAGGTGGGCAGGATGCGGGTGGAGAAGCCGGTCAGCGCCTCGTGGTATTCGAGGGTGTCGGCCGGGTCATCGGTCGTGCAGATGGCCTCAACGTTCGACTTCTTGATAAGCCCCTGGGCACGGAAGCTCTCATCGGTAAGACAAGCGTTACAGATCTTCCAGACCTCCTCGCAGTTGGCCTCGGTCAGGGGCTCGTCGATCTTGAAATAACGCAGAAGCTCCAGGTGGGTCCAGTGATAGAGCGGGTTGCCGATGAGAAGCGGCAGCGTCTTGCTCCACATCTTCCACTTTTCAAGCCCGTCGGCATCCCCGGTGATGAACTCCTCAGGCACGCCGTTCGAGCGCATCTGGCGCCACTTGTAGTGGTCCCCACCCAGGAAAAGGTCGTAGGTATCGCGGAACTGATAGTTGTCGGCGATCATCTTCGGCTGCAGGTGGCAGTGATAGTCAATGATCGGCAGCTCCTCCGCAAAATCGTGATACAGGCGCTTCGCGGTTTTGGAGCGAAGCATGAAGTCGGCGGTGATAAAACCCTTGGTTGCCATATTATCCTCCCAAAGGCCGCCTTCAGCGGCGGCATATTTTTTCATATGAAGTATAGCACTTTTTCCGGCCGCCGTCAATTCTTTTTCTGAAAATTGTCAATGAAATTCCGCAAAGCGCCGAGGGGGCGGAAAGCGGAAGGGCGGAGGGGCGGGGATGGGAGGCGCCAAAGATGCGCGGTTTTGTTTACATATTCCCCACTTCCCCCGCCGATGCCGCCGCGGTGGCCGCCACCTGCCCGCAAACGGCAGAGTGGGGCGGCACGCTTGCCCCGCGGGCAAGAATACTGCCGAAGAACAAAAGACTCTCCTCCCCCACCGAGGAAAGATCACCGAGAAAAACGCCGCACCGCCAGCGGCAGGCACCGGCGCGGTGCCCCCGTCCTTCCCCACGGTGACCGGGCGGCACGGTGCGCACAGCCGCCCCGATGCGGGCGCGATAGCCAAGCACCGCGCTTTCCACCCTTGCCCCGTCAAGAACCGATGCCCCGTCAAAGAGGATGCCCCCGCAAAGGCGGCAATCCCTGCCTATGCGGCATTCCTCCCCAAGGAGCGCCCCTCCGGCAAGCCGGGCGCCCTCCCCCACCACACTGCGGGGGCCGATCACGACCGGGCCCTCGAGATATGCGCCGGGGCTTACGGTAGCCGTTGGGTGGATATATTGGCCGATCCCCCTTTCCCGATACCCCTCGCGGCACAAAAAGTACGGAAGCGAAAGCAGCACCTCGCCAAGCAGTGGCAGGATCTCGTACGGGTAGCGGCAAACGGCAAAAAGCGGCGCCGCCATGGTATGGGATAGATCCAAAAGGGCTTCTGTTCTGTTGTTTTGCGGCATAGCGTCTCCTTTATCTTACCTGACCCCCGGTGGGGGCGAATATCATAGCGGATATTACAGTATAGACAAAAAAGAGAAAAACGTGACAAGCACTTGCGATTTTTTTGCGTCCGTGCTACAATAAAAGAAAAAAATCTTCGGAGTCAGTATGCAAAACACAACCACCGTGGCCGTCATCGGGGCGGGGCACGCAGGCATTGAGGCCGCCCTGGCCGCCGCACGCATGGGGATGCGCACCCTGCTGTTTACCCTTTCTCTCGATGCTGTCGGCAATATGCCCTGCAACCCCTCGATCGGGGGGACGGGCAAGGGGCACCTTGTGTATGAGATCGATGCCCTGGGCGGCGAGATGGGGCGCGCGGCCGATGCCGTGACCCTGCAATCCCGCACGCTGAACCTCGGCAAGGGGGCGGCTGTCCACTCCAAGCGCATCCAGGCAGACCGCATGGCCTACCGTGCCTATATGAAAAGGGTCCTGGAGGGGACCGAGGGGCTTCGCCTGATCCAGGCAGAGATCACCGAGATCCTGACCCGCGACGGGGCGGTTGTCGGCGTACGCACCGCCCTTGGCGAGGACTTCCCCGCTGACAGGGTCATTGTGGCAAGCGGCACTTTTCTCGAGGGCGAGATCTTTGTCGGTCACCGCTCCTTCCCTGCAGGGCCGGACGGCCTTTTGCCCGCCCGCGGCGGGCTTTCGGACTCACTGCGTGCGCTGGGGCTCACCCTGCAACGCTTTAAGACCGGCACACCCGCACGCATTGCCCGCCGCACCGTGGATCTTTCGGCCATGGGTATCCAAGAGGGCGAGCGCCCGGTGATCCCGTACTCGGCCGATAGCGACAGGGAGGAGATGAACGCCCGCCCTCAGCTTCCCTGCTACATCCTCTACACCAACGAAGAGACCCACCGCATCATTCGGGAGAATATCAAAACAAGCGCCCTTTTTTCCGGCCTTATCAAGGGTACGGGGCCGCGCTACTGCCCCTCGATCGAGGACAAGGTGACCCGCTTTGCCGATAAGGATCGGCATCAGCTGTTCTTAGAGCCGACGGGGGCCGACTCGGAGGAGATGTACCTGCAGGGCTTTTCCACCTCCCTGCCCCCCGACGTGCAGTACGAGATGCTGCACACCCTGCCGGGAATGGAAAAGGCCGAGATGACCCGCTACGCCTATGCCATCGAATACGACTGTATCGACCCGACCGAGCTTTTGGCGACCCTGGAGACCAAGAAGGTCAGGGGGCTGTACGGTGCCGGGCAATTCAACGGGACCTCGGGCTATGAGGAGGCCGCCGCCCAGGGGCTTTTGGCCGGCATCAACGCCGCACTTTCCCTGCGGGGAGAGGAGCCGCTGATCCTGCCCCGCTCCTCCTCCTATCTCGGCACGCTGGTCGACGACCTTGTTACCAAGGGCACGCGCGAGCCCTATCGGATGATGACCTCCCGCTCGGAATACCGCTTGCTTTTGCGGCAGGACAATGCCGACAGGCGCCTGTCCCCTATCGGCCATCGCATCGGACTTTTGGACGAGGGACGCTTTGCCGCCTTTGAGAAGAAGCAGGCCGCCATCACGGCCGAGCGCGAGCGCCTTATGCACACCGTGATCCCCCCGAGCGAGGAGAACAACAGGATCCTTGCCTCGCTTGGCTCGACCCCGATCCAGACCGGCATCCATCTTTCGGATCTTCTCCGCCGCCCGGAGCTTGACTATGACAGCATCTCCCCCCTGGACACCGGGCGCACCCCGCTTGACCCCGCCGTCACGCTGACGGTAGGGATCGACATCAAGTACGAGGGATACCTGCGGCGCGAGGAGGCCGAGGTGCGCCGTCAGGCACGGCTGGAGGAGATGCGCTTCCCCGAGGACATCGACTACCGCGCCATCCGCGGCCTGCGGATCGAGGCGGCCGAAAAGCTTGCCGCCATGCGCCCCGTAAGCGTTGGGCAGGCCTCCCGCATCAGCGGTGTGAACCCTGCCGATATCAGTGTCCTGCTTATCTACCTCAAGCAGTAAGCCACTCTTTTTCGGGATACCGCATATTCCCACCCTCGCCCGCATAGCATATACCAAGGCGGCCGTCGGCCATTTATACGGGGGTAGCGTATGTGCAATCGAAATCTTCTGAAGGTGCTAAGCATCGCGGTGCTTTCCTTCGGGCTTGGGATCATCCTTTCCTTTTTCATCCCCGAGGGGGTGCTTGTCATCATTGAGGCCCTCTTGATCATGGCGGTGGGGGTACTTTGCTTTTTACAACGGTAGACCAAAAATACCTTGAAAACGCTAGGTTTTCAACGCTAGGTTTTCAAGGTATTTTTTATGCCCTGTTACGCAGTTTTTCGCCAACTGCTACACAAATTGCTACGCAACTGAGGGTCAGCTGCCGACGACCGACGACCTTGGTGTCCGCCGCAAGACCGATCCTTTGGAAATAGGCTTCTCTTTTCATGATAGCGATCCCCCCTTTACGGGCTTTCATTTGATTTTATTATAACCAAAGACCGAAGGAAAGTCAAGTGGCGCGCGGCAAGGCTCCGAAAGCACTTGATTTTCGCGCGGGCGTGTGCTACAATAAAGGCAGTATTCCCAAATGCGATCCCCCTGCTCGGAGGTATTTTTTATGAAATGCGGATTCCACGAGATCGATATCACCCCTCGGATGGGGAGCATTATCCCCGGGGACTTTAAGGCGCGTTACAGTCGCTCCGTCCGCGACCCGCTCTATCTGCGTGCCCTGGCGGCCGACGACGGAGAGAGGGCGCTGGCCATCCTCTCGATCGATGCCTGCGGCATTACCGCAGACCTTGCCGAGCGCATCCGTGTGCGCGTTGAGGCCGAGGCCGGCATCCCGCGCGAGGGCGTGATGGTGATGGCGACGCATTGCCACGGCGGCGGGCCGACCCTCAACTGGGGCGAGGAGGTCGTTTCTGACCCCGAGTACTTAGATATGCTCGTCGATCGTGGCACCGAGGCCATCGTGACCGCTTACCGCAGGGCGGCGGAAAGCGAGGTGCGGCTCGGCCGTTCCGAGCTCCACGGTTACGCCTTTATCCGCGTCTACCGTATGAAGGACGGCACGCTGAAGACCAACCCCGCGTGCGGAGCCTTAGACCTTGTCGACGCCCCCACCACCGAGATCGACCCCGAGGTGCTGGCGCTCGGCGTGTGGCAGAACGGGATGCCCGTCGGGGCGCTCGTCAATTTTGCGACCCACCCCGCCACCGTCGCCAACGACGAGATCAGCGGTGACTATATTTCCGAGCTTTGCCGCACGATGAAGGCGGCCTACGGCCAAGGCTTTGTGACCGTGTTCGTCAACGGTGCCTGCGGCAACGTCAACCGCCGCAATCCCTTCGACCCCGAAACGCTTGCCAAGGGCAGAGAGCGGGTCATCGGCCGCGCGCTCGGAGAGCGGGTCATTGAGGCCTTAGCGTCGGCCGCACCGATGCAGGCCGATACCCTTGCCGCCGAGGCGGGCAGCATCACGGTAGGTCTGCGCAAGCCCTCGGATAAGCAATTGCTTGAGGCCAAGGCACTTCTTGAAAGCCTCGGGGACGGGCTTGAGGCCTGCAAGCCGGGTATGCCCGACTATCCCCCCGTATTTTTCGCCATTGAGGCCCTGCGTGCGATGGCCGACAAGCGCACAAGGCGCACCCTCCCCCTGCAGCTCCTGCGCATCGGGGACGCGCTTGTGGCGGGCACGCCCTGCCAGCTGTTCGTGCAGTTCGGCAAGCGCATCAAGGCAGAGATCGGCGCCCCCTGCTTTGTATCGGCCTTTGCCAACGATTACGCGGGCTACGTCCCCACCCCGGATTGCTTCGGCGAGGCGGGGGTATACGAGGCAAAGCTCTGCCCCACCAGCGTTTTGGAGCCCACGGCGGGCGATGCCGTGGTGGACGGCATCCTCGCGCTCGCGCACAAAATGAATGCTTAAATAAGAACCCCCGCATGGCAGGGCACCCGTAGGGAGTGCCGCGCTACGCGGGGGATTTTTTACAGGATGATGTCACCCTTCTTATGGAAGTGGAGGTACTCGGCGTAGGGCTGAGTGCCGACGGCCTCGGCACGGCCCGCCAGGATATCGAGCGTGTTATTGATGCATTGCTCGCTGTTCCAGCCGAGGAGGACGCGCGGCACGAAGGGCGCGTCAGTCGCCACGAAGGGGTTACCGAAGTGCAGATGCGCAATAATGCGGTCGGTCGACTGCAGGGCATCCATCAGGTCGACGGTGCGGCGGGTGAGGCACTCCTTGCCGATGAAGCACTGAGTGGCGTAGGTCGTGATCCACACGATGTCCTCGTAGCCCTCCTGGGTCTTGAAAAGGCGCATATTCTGATGCAGGTTCGGGTACTCGGGATGCGTGACCTTGACGATAGCATCCCTCTCGTGCTGTATTTGCGGTTTGGGCTTCTCCACCAAACCGAACTTCCCTTCCCGTATGTATGTGTAGGTAAGCATAATTACCTCCTGAATTTCGATACCTTATTATACCATGAAGCAAAAATGTTTGCTTGCAAGGACATTTTTGCGAAGCCGTCAATAACGCAGACGCACAAGGTGCGCCAAGGGCGTAGCCCAAGACTTGCGCTAGCAAAACTTACTGCGTTTATTATACCACATAATCGGTCTTCTTTTCAACCGCCTTGTTTTTGTTTATTGCCCCTTGCGGTTCGATCAAAAATTCGCATTGAACTATTTTGCGGTTTATGATACAATAGATTTACAGCCTTTGGACTCAATCGTTTTGTGAAAGGATAAAAAATGAACAATTTGACGATACGTTTAGAAACCGAAAATGATTATAGAGCAGTTGAGGAGCTTACACGCGAGGCGTTCTGGAACGTTTACGTCCCCGGCGCGA
>JAGBZZ010000229.1 GCA_017652965.1 Clostridia bacterium
GGCGCTGTGCCTCGGCGGCGTATTGACGCGGCGTCAACTTCATCCGCTTTTTGAAGGCATAGCTGAAATAGGATTGCGAGGAAAAGCCACACTCATACGCGATCTCGGAAAGGGTCAGCTCGGTTCCCATCAGAAGCGATACGGCCTTGCGGATCCGTTGCTCCTCTACATATGCGCGCAGGGTCTTTCCTGTGGATGCGCGAAAGCAGTTGTGGAAATATATCGGGCTGAAGGATACGACCTCGGCCAGAGTCTCGAGCGAAAGATCGGTGGAAAGATTTTCGTTGATGTAGGAAAGGGCCGTGCGGATCGCGCGTTCATTATTCTTTTTTGTCTTTTCGGTGCCGCAGAGTTTTTTCTCCTTAAAAAGAAGGTGCAAAAGCCGCAAAAGCAAGGATTGCAGCATCAGCATTTCATCGGCAACGCAGGAATCGTAGTAATGGCAAAGCGATTCAAAGATCTCGCGATACTGGGCGTAATTATCCACCGTAATGTAATTGGGGCATTCCTGCAGGCGGCGGCAGATCTCCCCGTCCGAAAGCAGAAAATGGATATAGTAGCAGCGATAGGGAAGGCGCGTATGGCGGATCTGCCCCGGCTTTGCACAGATGAAGAGATCGCGGGTGATGGGGGCACTTTCCGTGTTGATATACGAAACACCGCCGTCCTCGATCGGCAATTCCAGCTCAAACATTGTGGTTTTTCTGTTTTTTGTGATCTCACGGTTTTTCACAGTGAGGCTTGCATTATAGATGCCGGCCGCCACAATTTCCGGGAATTGCATGGCACTCCTCCAAAAATGATAGGATTTTTAATAACAACAGTAAGATTTTTGTATTTTTCCAGTAAAATATATGATATCCTAATGTCAGCAATATGTCAATAGAAAAGGAGAAAATTATGAAGATCACATGGCTTGGCCAGGGGGGAGTATACCTGGAAACCGAGAGCATCTCCATTTTGATCGACCCTTATCTTTCGGATGCGATCGGAAAGGCCAATCCCGACCGTGTGCGGCGCATCCCGATAGACGAATCCTTCCTCGCCCTAAACCCCGACGTTTTGATCTTTACCCACGACCATCTCGACCATTACGATCCGGATACCGCCCCTCATTTTCTGCACAAAACCGAAAAAGCCATGACGGTTCTTTGCCCTTCGTCGGTTTGGAAACGGGCAAGGACCGAGGGCGGCGGCCATAACTACGTGCAGTTCAACCGCCACACCGAGTGGACAGAGGGCGGGATGCGCTTCCGCGCGGTAAAGGCCGAGCATAGTGACGATTATGCGATTGGCGTGCTGATCGAGGACCTTGCCGAGGGGAAGGTCTATTACGTTACGGGAGATACACTGTACAGCACCGAGGTCATCGCAGACGTTGACACAGCCGTGGACGTTCTTATGCTTCCCATCAACGGCGCCGGCAACAACATGAACGCGGTGGATGCCGCCCGCTTTGCGACAGCCATCGGCGCTAAGATGGCCATTCCCATTCATTACGGCCTCTACGATACCCTTGATCCTGCCGCCTTTGCCTTTCCCGGGCGCCGCATTTCCGCTATTTACGAAACCATTACACTCTAAGGAGGAATCTACTTATGCAGTTCTTTGAAGTACCCGATCATGCCCCAAGCCTGCTTCCCGACGGGCACCGCTTTAAGCTTGTCTGGGCGGATGAATTCGACGGTCTTGAGCTTGACCGTACCAAGTGGGATTACCGCTATCACATGATGGGCAAGCGCCACCGCACCTGGGGGGACGAGGGCGTGCATCTTGACGGAAACTCCAACGCCGTTTTTACTGTTTATGAAAAGGACGGGGAGATCTGCTCCTCCCAGCTTCAGACCGGCTCTAACTATATGGACAAGCGCAATCCGAATTGGAACGAGGAGGACGTTTGCTGGCCGCTTGACAAGCTGACACCCCACCGTTTTGTCAAGCGCTACGGCTATTTCGAATGCCGTTGCCGCCTGCAGCAAAAGCCCGGCTGGTGGAGCGCCTTCTGGCTGCAGTCGCCTGTTATCGGCTCGTCTCTTGACCCTGCGTTTTCGGGCATTGAAAACGACTGCATGGAGTCGTTTGCCCCCGGCAACGTCTCTTTGCATTCCAACCACTATAACGGCTATGGCCCCGACCACAAGTGTGAGCAGATCGGAAAGGGCGCAACCGTGGATGAGAAGGTCTATCACACCTTTGGCGTGCTTTGGACGCCCGAGGGCTACATTTACTATATCGATGGGGTAGAGGACGGCCGCAGTCAAGGGCCTGTATCCCACATCCCGCAGTTTATCCTGATCTCTACCGAGGTCAAGGGCTACCGCCAGAAGGGCTTTAACCAAGCCACCGAGGAGGCACGCGCCGCCGTGGGCGACACCTTCTTGGTTGACCACGTCAGAGTCTTTGATATTGACGATTGAGCGCTATGAAGGTTACCGATATTAAGGTGTTCGCAGTGGACTGCTTCCGCACCAACTGGATGTTTGTCAAGGTCTATACCGACGAGGGCATCAGCGGCGTTGGCGAGGGGACACTCGAATATAAGGAAAAAGCCCTGATCGGGGCGGTTGAGCATATCAAGGAATATCTGGTAGGGAAGGATCCCCGTCATATCGAGCGGCACGCCCATGACATTTACCGCGATGCCTACTGGCGCGGCGGCGCGGTTCTGATGTCGGCGCTTTCTGCCGTAGAGATGGCGCTATGGGATATCCTTGGGAAATCGCTTGGCGTTCCCGTATATCAGCTTCTCGGCGGAAAGGTCAACGACCGCGTGCGCATCTACGTAAACGGTTGGTTTGCGGGCGCCAAAACGCCCGAGGAATTTGCCGAAAAGGCCAAGATCGCAGTTGCTCGCGGGGTGACCGCGATGAAGTGGGATCCCTTTGGAAAATCCTATCTCGATATCTCCAATCAGGATCTTGATACGGCGCTTCGCTGTGTGGCCGCCGTCCGTGAGGCGGTAGGAAACGGCGTGGATCTTCTCATTGAGGGGCACGGTCGCTTCAATGTTCCCACCGGCATCAAGATCGCCCGTGAGCTTGAGCAGTTCAAGCCCTTCTTCTTTGAAGAGCCGACCCCGCCCGACAATCTTGAGGCCCTGAAGGCGGTGCGGGAAAAATCGCCTGTTGCCATTGCCGCAGGCGAGCGGCTTTACACCCTGCGCTCCTTTAAGGATCTCTTTGAGATGCGCGCCGCCGATTACATCCAGCCCGATATCAGCCATGCGGGCGGTATTATGGAGCTGAAGAAGATCGCCGCGGCCGCCGAGGCATATTATATCCCCTTTGCACCGCACAATCCGTCCGGCCCCGTGGCCAATGCGGCCACCCTGCAGCTGGCGGCCTGCTGCCCGAACTTCTCGATCTTAGAGATCATGTACAGTGACGTGACCTGGCGCGCCGACGTGACAAACGAGGCGCTCACCTACCGTGACGGTTACATCGACATCCCCGATAAACCCGGCCTTGGCATCGAGATCGACGAAGAGGAGTGCGAAAAGCACCCCTATACCGTCCATACGCTCCGTCATTATACCGGCGCGCTGACCAACATCCGCCCCGCAGAGACCGCATTTTATTTTTAAAAGGAGCTATCCATGAAAAGCGTCTTAGTTACCGGCGCGTGCGTCAATACGGGCGTTGCCATTGTGGAGAGGTTTGCAAGGGAAGGGTATCGCGTTGTCTTCACGGGGCGCACGCGGGAAAAGGTGGCGGCGGCAGAGGAGGCCTACCGTCGGGCTTTTCCCACCGCCGAGATCATCGGTTACCCGATCAATTCGCTGATCGACGATCGCACGGTGGATGAGGCCGCCGTGGATGCCCTCTTTGCCTTTTTGGCAGAGCGGGATATTACCCCGGATTGCCTGGTTCTCAACGCGGCCGACCAGGGGCTTGGCATGCCAACCCTTGAAACCCCGCTGACCGATTTTATGCGGGTCATCAACGTCAACGTGACCTGGAATCTCTGCCTTGCCGAGCATGCCGCACGACGAATGAAGGAGTCGGGAGGCGGGAGCATCGTGTTTATCAACTCCAACACAGCCTACCGCGCCATCCCAAACCGTGTGGCCTACGTGGCCTCCAAGGGCGGCCAGCTTGGCCTTATGCGGGCGTTGGCGCTTGACCTTGGCCGATTTAACATCCGCGTTAACGCTGTCCTGCCGGGGATGATCCGCACCGAGCGCTGGATCAGAAATCCCGATTTTTACGCTACCGTGCCCTCACGCTATACCCCGCTTGGCGACGTGGCCGACGGGCAGGATATCGCCGATGCCGTATGGTATTTTGCCGAGCTTGCGCGCAACACCACAGGTGCCGAGCTTGTCGTTGACGGCGGCAACACGGTACAGCTGTATCCCATTATACCAAACAGTTAAAAAAGAAGCCGTACAGCCCACAGGCGGTACGGCTTTTTGTTTTTATTTCACGGGCTTACAACGGACGATTGCCTCGGTCACATCGGTAAGCACGAGGATACCGTCCTGATTGCAGACCTCAACCGTCACCTCGACAAGCCCGTTCTTTTCGCTACGCTTGACAAGATTGGTGATGGTCACGGTGCCGCTTAGCACGTCCTCGGCATACACCGGCTTTAACCACTCGATCTTGGTGGATTTGCCGGCGAGCAGCTCGTTCCCGAAGAAGCTGACCTCGTGATATTTCGCCCAAACCGACATAAAGGACATGACCCCCGGGGCAATGATCTGCCCAAAGGGCGTGGTTTTGGCATATTCCTCGTCGATATGAAGCGGGATATTATCGTAATCCTGCGCAAAGCGGATCATTTTCTCACGGTCGATCACCACGGGGGCGGTCTTCACGCTCATACCGATCTTCAGTTCATCAAAATACATGGATATCTCCTATGGAAAGCACTCACACCTCAAGAACGTCGGGTGCGATCAGAAGCGCTTCCTTCACGTCGATGGCATTGTTCACGTTGGCGATCCCCAAGCGCGCAAAGCGCCTGACCCTTGCAATATTCTCGGGGGTCGCTTTTGCTTTGGCTACCAGCCAGGAAAAATTGGGCTTGTCGAGATACAGCCACACCGTCAGATTTTCGGGGCGTACCAAGCGGCAGACCTCGCAGAGGGTTTCCTCATCGGTATTCACGTCAAAATCAAAATGTGCATCGGGAATCCTTTTTTGGATGCACTTGATACGCGCGATGCTTGAGGTGCTGAAGGAAACCGGGGTCTTATACGAGAGAACCACGTCAAGAAGCAGGTCGAGCGCCTCATCCTTGACGGCTTTATCGAGGGCGATGCGGATGTCCCGCCCCTCGGCAAGCGCCAAAAGCTCGGAAAGCAGGGGAATGCGCGTGCCGCGAAACTCCTCGCCAAGGGCAATGCCCGCATCGTACTGCAAAAGCTCCTCATAGGTGGAATCGGCCACGCGGATCGGGTGATCAATGCGGGAGCCGTCGGGGTTGCGGCAGGTACGGTTGATCGTGGCATCGTGCATCAGCACGACCTTGCCGTCGCGCGTGAGCTGCGGGTCGGTCTCGATAGAAGCATAGTCCGCATTCAGAGCATAGCGAAAAGCAGGCATGGTGTTTTCGGGGGTGTAGTAGACACCACCTCTGTGCGATCTGAATATCATAACGGCCTCCTGCTTAATCGCGCGAAAACAAACGGGCAAGAATGGCCTCGGCCGCCGAACGGTCAACCGTCCCGTAACACTTTTTTAAGCTTTTGTTGTTTTCGTAGCGGGGGGAAAGCGCCGCGATATCTTCCTTTGTAAGGCTAAGCGCCACGGGGGCGAGATTCTTCTTGATAAGCGCGATCAGCGCCTCGGCCGAGGTGGCAACCGCCGAAAACAGCGCCTCGGCCTCCCCGGGGGCGACCGACAAATTGTGGCGGATGAACTCCTCAAGGTAGACGGCGCAGGCTGTTCCGTGCGGGACAGAAAACTGCTCGGAAAGAAAATAACCCAGCGCATGCGGGAAGGCCGTCCCCGTCACACCGATGGCAAGCCCACCGTAAAGCGAAGAGAGATAGAGCGCTTCACGCTCTTCAAAGCTAAGCGGTGCATCCTCGCACACGGCGGTTTTTTCCAGCATTTTAACGAGGATCGCGATCCCGCGTATGGCAAAAAGCTTTGAAATATCATTGGCTGCCCGGTTGAAATAGCTTTCAAGGCAATGTGCAAGGGCATCCAGCGCAGTAGAGCGGGTGAAATCGGGGGAAAGTGACATCGTATAGGTGGCATCCCCAAAGGCGACGGCGGGGTAAAGGGAAGGGGCACGCAGGCTGGTCTTGCGCCCGTTCGGCGCGGTGATAACTGCCACAGGCGTGACCTCGCTCCCCGTTCCTGCGGTCGTGCCCACCGCAACGATCGGAAGGGGCGCGCTATCCCACTTACAGGAATACAGGATCTCGGCCGAAGGATCGGCGACGGTAGCCAGGACGGCGATCGCCTTGGCGGCATCCAGCGGAGAGCCACCGCCGATGCCCACGACAAACTCGGCGTGCATCCGTCTGGCCTCTTCGGCCGCTGCAAGGCATGAGGCGTAAGAAGGGTTTTGCTCGATCCCATCAAACACCGCATAACCGACCTCGGCCGCCTTCAGCGCGGCGATCACGTCGTCAAGCGCACCGGATCTTTTTGCCCCGCTTTTGCCTGTCACAATAAGGCAGGCTCGCCCAAGCCTTGCAAAGACCTCGCGGGCCTCGCCCACGCATCCTTTTCCGGTTTTGATCTCTGTCGGCATATAAAAATTCATATCCATAGCGGCCACTTGCTCCATTCTGCAAAAAATGATGTAAAAGCCTTGAAAAAGACTGCATATTATTATATAATTATAGGGGAAACACCCATAAAAATCAAGAGGTAACGTAAAGATGATCAAGAATTTTGAGGATTTTAAAACAGAGCTTCGTGAGAATATGCGCGGCGGCGACGGCACCGTGGTCGTCAGCAGCTTTGTCAGCGCAGAGGAGCTAAACGGGAAGGGAAGGCTCTTTGGTAAAATCGTGCTGAAGCCCGGCTGTGGCATCGGGTTCCACGTCCATGAGACCGATAGTGAGCTGTTCTATATCATCAAGGGGACGGCTGTGTACGACGACAACGGCACAAAGACCACCGTCACGGCCGGAAACGTGACCCTCACCCCGGCAGGCACCGGCCACTCTATCAAAAACGAGGGCACCGAGGACGTCGAGCTGATCGCCCTTATCGTCTACGCCTAAGAAAAGCAAAAAAGCAAGGCAGTTTACCGTTTTCGGTGTATGCCTTGCTTTTCTTTTTTACAGCCGCTTTTGCAGCAAAAGCTTTTGGTTTCCCTTGGGGATATCGGGCAATACTCCGATAACCTCGTATCCGTGCTTTTGGTAAAATGCAGGGGCTTGCCAGCTCATGGTGTCAAGATGCACGTGGTGGCAGCCGCGGCGCACGGCTTCCTTTTCGGCCTCGTCCAGCAGGCGTGAGCCGATCCCTCTTTTTCGGTGATCCTCGTGGACCCAAAGGATATCGATATACATCCATCCCCAGTAGGTGCCGCCGATGATCCCACCGATCACGGCACCGTCCGCACCATATTCCGCAAAGGCAAGAGTTGTATGCCCATCCGCACCGACGGTTGCCTCGTTAAAGCGCGCCAACGCCTTTCTTACATATTCTATTTCCTTTTCGGACGGGTTTTTGTTCATAGCAGGCCTCCTCCTTTTGGAAAGTACGAAGTGATTTCGTTCGGATTCCGGTTTGTCTACCTCATGGTTGATTATATCACACTTTTCCAAACAAATCAAGGCGTGAGCCTTGTATGGAATCCGCACTTCGCGCGGTGATGATATACCAAGCCTGCGGCTTGGATAAAAAAAGAAGTAACTTTTGGTAGACAAAAGTTACTTCTTTGTTGGCGGGCAAGTGGTGATTGCGTTTGAACTTTTTACTTTTTGTACAAACAATACTATTCTCCAAAATTTAAAATTTAGAAGACTTTAAGATGAATTATAAATAATTTAACCCGATTTTATTTTTCTTTGTTTCTAATTTTGCCTCGATAACTAGTTATTTCTATAGTGTCCAACTTCCATTTTTTAAGCCAAGGATATTCACTTTCAATGTCGGACATTTTAATAATATACTTTTCCGTGTCTGATTTTTCTAAATAATCTATTTTATGTCTCTCGTGATATTGGTGCAAAATATTTTCTTGCCTATAACAAAAAATTCCAAATTCAAAATCTTTAATGTCTACTTTTGCTTTTATTTCAACTTCTATCCTATCTTCCAATATTACATAACTGTAAGAAAAATCTTCGCGACGTAATGATGAACCAAAGTTATTGTTAACAACTGAAAATAAAGTAATTAATATCACAAAAAATGAAACAAAAGAAATAATTAATTTTTTATTTGATTTTTTAATGGGAGTATTTGTTTTAATTATAACTGTTTCTTCGTTTACTATATTATTTTCTTCACAAGTGTCAAGCAACTGACATCCACAATAACTACAATACTTTGCATCTTCTGAAACAACTTTTCCGCACTTTTTGCAAAACATCTATATTCTCCTAGTTTTTGAACCATACACATATAATAGCATTTTATAAAAATAAAAGCAATAAATTTATAATGCCTTATTTAATTCTTTTAAAAGTAAATATAATCCCTGCATCTCCTTTAACGAAGATATATTTAATTATTGTAATAGAAAAAGCGACTCTATTTGGGTTCAAATAGAATCGCTCTTGGCGGAGAAGGAGAGATTCGAACTCTCGTTTTTCCCCTTATTTATAGGGGAAAATTGATGTTTGACAAC